>DALZBD010000040.1:0-13955 GCA_031977515.1 Bacteroides sp.
CGTTGTCAGAGACAGTTTGAAATACTCACAATCGATCCGGTAGTCCAGATCGATCTGCGGAGCATCGTGCATCTCCCGCGAAAGCTGTAGCTTACCACGCAGCTTTTCCACGGCCTCTTTTACCTCGCGCTCGGCAGTGCCCGGAGGTATACTTACATAGATCGCGTCGGCTTTGGTGCGGAAAGTCAGACGTCGTGCCCGGGGGTGTACCCGTATGATCAGTTGACCCAGTTGAGGGTCTGTCAGAATGTGTCGGTTCATACAATAAACAGTAAATCCAAAGTAGGTATTGTCGTACAGTTGGCTGATAGATAGTGAAAGTCGAGTGCAGAGTCCAGCTTACTTGGGCTATGCCGAGACGCATCCTATCTTCTACAAAGGTAATCAAAAACGCACAGACTGTTCATTTCCGAACACCTTATTTTTTATTTAATTCACTAATTATCATGAAAGTAAACGTATGGCACAGAAATTGATCTTCTACTCACAAAGAAAAAAGTTTTCTAAGTTTGCAACATTTCCCATACTATTACCGTCTAATAAACAGTACAACCGGAAATACTAACAACTAAAAAAATAAAGCAATGAAACACATTTCCTTTACAGCCGTCCTGACAGCCATATTCTGCCTGATATTCTCTCTCCCGGCAGTAGCGCAGCAGAAAAGAATCACTGGCAGTAAAAATTACATTACGGAACAGCGGAAGATCAGTACGTTCAACGCCATCAGCGTCACAGGAAGCCCTGACGTGGAATACACACAGACCAGTGGCAGCCCTTCGCTGGAGGTATATGGCTCAGATAATATCCTTCCTGTTCTGGAAACGATAGTAGAAGGAAAGACATTACATATCCGCTTCAAAAAGAACACGAATATACAAAACAGTGGTACACTGAAAATAAAGGTCTCAGGCCCTGCCCTTGAAAAAGTCAGCATTACCGGTTCGGGAGATGTGACATTCAAAAATGGAATGACAAGCAACGCAGCATTGAGCCTCTCCATCACCGGCTCGGGTGATATTGATGGCAAAGGCATCTCTGTGAGCGAACTCAATGTATCCGTAACCGGATCGGGAGATGTCAGGGCGCGCGACGTGAAAGCTAATAATGTATCTGCCAAAGTAACCGGATCGGGAGATATCACCCTGTCAGGAGAAGCTCAGGAAGCAACGTACCGGGTATCGGGGTCAGGAGATATTACAGCAAGCAGCCTGGTCACCAGAAGAGTAGATGCACAGATCAGTGGTTCGGGCGATATCAAATGCCATGCTACCGAATTCCTCAAAGGAAGAGTAAGCGGCAGCGGAGATATTGGCTACAAAGGCAACCCGGAAATTGATTTCCCAAAGAAAGGTTTATATAAATTATAATTTCTCTCTTAATCTGGACTTAACTAAACGAAATGGCTATCCTGCGAAGGATGGCCTTTTTCATTTACCTGCACGGTCACCGAATGGGAAAAAGTGGAAATCAGCGATATAACCACCGAAGAACAATAACAAAACAGCAGCAACTCATTCTTACAAAGCATGTATTGTACTGCGGCAACATGGCGATACAGGCTCTTAATTTGTCGAACCGGAAATACAGACATAGTATGATCCGAAAGCAGAATCCCCACCCACAAGTATTGGCGCAAAGTAGCCGTTTTACCCGGACTGCTCATCTACCAAACAGTAATACCAACATACAACCTCCTACATAAAAAAAACGAATCTATCTCTCATCTCTCACCTTTCTGTATACAATTAATTGATAATAAGACGACTAAATGGGTGAGAGATAAAAAATATCAACCACCCCATCTCTCACCTTTCGGACATCTCTCACCACAATACACAAATCACTGATTACAAAATACATACAAATACAATTTAATAAGACATTAAAATTTCTATTTAAAAACTCTATAACACACACACTCTTATATGTCAATTCTATGTAAAAGAAGATAAACTGGTGTCTCATTCTGTCTTTAAGGTAAGGTTGTGCTCTGCAAGTCTACTGAATTTGCTATTCATGCACTAAGGATATTGTTGGTCCCAGCCCGTGGGATTCAAGTCCCACGAGCTGGGATTCAAGTCCCACCCGGTGGGATTCAAGTCCCACGGGCTGGGATTCAAGTCTCACCCGGTGGGACCATATATATGTAGTAAGGAAAGAAAGAATAAGCCCCTGACCTGTAGAGAATATTCTATAAGGAAAGGAAATATGCAACTGCTATATGGTTATCTATCCCGGCAGCATAGCAACTGAAACAGGCAAGTAACCAGACCGACAAAGACCAACTGAAAAGTATTAAACAGAATTCAAACGGAAGACCCTGATCTATCAGCGATAAGCTAACAGGCATATTCGTGTCAAAGATATATCCGATTTACCTGTAACAGGAATTTCTCAATTAAATTGAAAAAGAACAACCCAAAACAGGATTAAGAATCAAATCAATAAAATACAATACATTCAGACAACCACAACCCGGATTAAGAAGTATAAACAGTCAACCACAGCCAGGACGACACAAAGGGTGAGAGATGGCCAAAAGGTGAGAGATCGGGTGGTTGATATTTTTTATCTATCATCCATTCAGCAGTCTTATTATCAATTAATTGTATGTAAAAGGGTGAGAGATGACAGATAGGTTCATTTTTTTTTCATAGTAGAGGTTATACAACAGGAGGTACCCGGTAGTTGCGAGGGAGCAAAAGAGCAGGGAATCCCTACCTGCATTGGCTACAGATACATTATATATCAAGGCTGGG
This sequence comes from Bacteroides sp., assembly GCA_031977515.1. Lineage (GTDB taxonomy): Bacteria > Bacteroidota > Bacteroidia > Bacteroidales > Bacteroidaceae > Bacteroides. Next base: position 2,763 of record DALZBD010000040.1, read on the forward strand.
CCATCCACAGGTATAAAAATAATCGGGCTACTGCATCCCGCGGTAGCCCGATCACTTAGTTAGTTTTATCAAATTTGAGAGAATTGAAACTTCACAGTTTCAGCTTTTCGTTTTAATTAAGCACACTAACTATATTATGTTTAAAGCAAATGAAAATGTTCTTTTCAGGGTGCATGCATCGCTCCTGCGATACGTGCGATAAAATCGGGATCCATGGTACCGGTAAAGTTGATTACCGAAAACCTTCCATCCGTATGCGTGAGCATCACCAGTTCGATAATGGTATCTTCTCTCTTACGGATCAGGATACGGCTATCTTCCGTGGGCTCTGCTACGAGTACCAGTGATTCGAACAGATCTTCGTTCTTCTCCAGTACGTCCAGCGCATGTGCGTAATAGATCTCCGCGTCTGTCTGCGAAGAGAGCAATTGCATGCTTTTCAGATTGGAGATGATCGCTGTCATACCGGCATCTTTCTCTGCCTCGCTCTTCAGGATCTCTTCCATCATCTTCGGACTGATCGTCACACATACCAGTCCCGAATCGGCCGGGCAATCTGCCATAAAACGTGAGGTGAAGTCCTGTGCCTGGATCATCCCTGCAAAGAATATGCTCACCACTGCCCACAGCACTTTTCTCATTCTTCTCTTATCTTAGGATCGTTGATCAACCGCAGGGAGTCTTCAAGCTCTGTTTCCATCGTGGTGGACAACCTTTCGGACAACATCCACAACGCATTGGACACCTCTTCATAGGCCACCGCGGGATCATCGTATGTATCTATATACGCATCGTAATCATATTCTACCGGATCGTCACTATACAGACTGTAACGCACGGCTGTACCTACAGTAAACATAAGTCCGACCACTACAGCCGCCCGGAAAAGAGGCATACACCTCCTGAGCAAAGATACCCGTTGTGCTTTCACCACTACAGGCCGATTGATCTTCTGCAGGATACGCTGGTCAAAATCTTCGCCCAATCCTTCCTGCTGCTGCACATATTGATATACAAACAGCTCCCTGTATTTCCACAGATGGGAAGGAACGTCTTCCCGCAGGAAGAAATCGCGCAGGCGGCTCTCCTCTTCCAACGTGGTATCGCATTGCCAATACCGCTCCAACAACTGTTCTATATCTTTATAATCCATATTCTTCAATTTCGGTGAAGCGTTGTTTCACTTTCTGCCGGGCCCGGAAAAGATTGACTTTGACCTGTTCTTCAGTGATCCGGAGGATATGGGCAATCTCTTTATAGCCCTCTCCTTCCACATCTCTGAGCTGCATCACCCGTTTCTGCTTTTCGGGAAGCTCATTGATCAGTTTATGAACCAGTTCGATCCTCTCTTTTCTCACCAGACCGTCCAGCGGTCCGGCGACCCATTGCCGGTCTTCCATCTCCGGTGTAAGAGATACATTGGCAGATTCTTTTAACTGTACCCGGTCGATAGCAAGGTTTCTGACCACTGTGGTACAATAGGCTTCTATCGATTCCAATTGTGACCACTCCTCCCGCTTGTTCCAGACACGGATCATTGCTTCCTGAACCACATCCTCTGCTTCGGCCCGGTGAAGGGTGATCCGCAGAGCGATCCGAAAGAGTTTGTCTTTCAGAGGTAGAATGTCGTTGTGAAAGCTGATCTCTTGCATCACTATAAGAATGACGGGTGAGTAGATAAAAAGTTACAGGTAATACGTGTTTTTTTTGAAAATAGTTCAGTTGCCCCGGAAAGAGATCCCATAAGCAACTGAAATACAAAAATATATTCAGATACCGAACATTCCGGAAGATCTGTTCCGGAAAGGAAATACCGGATTTTCTGTCGGCTCAGAATGACAGTCGGAAGCAGCGGACGTCAGCCCACAATGCGCGTACCCTGATCTGCTCTGTGTATGGCAGATGCCTGGGTGATCACTACCTGAGATATACCCGCATCGATTGCCTGAAATGCGTTTTCCAGTTTAGGGATCATTCCTCCCTGGATCACTCCAATGGCTACATAGTCGGCAAACTGGTCACGGTCTATCTCTGCGATCACACTGTCGTCGTCGTTCTCGTCGGAAAGTACGCCTTTCTTTTCAAAACAATAGACCAATGTCACATCAAAGAATTCCGAGAGAGCTTTGGCTACTTCTCCGGCAATGGTGTCGGCGTTGGTATTGAGCATATTGCCCTTTCCATCGTGGGTGAGCGGAGCCATCACAGGTACTACTCCCTGTCGGATGAGGCCGCCCAGCCTATCGCCATCGACCTGCTTCACATCGCCGACAAATCCGTAATCCACCTCTCCTACGGGACGTTTCACCGAACGGATCACATCCATATCGGCTCCGGTAAGGCCCAGGGCATTGACACCAAGTGCCTGCAGTCCGGCTACAATATTTTTATTCACCAGACCTCCGTACACCATAGTCACCACGCGCAACGTATCCGCGTCTGTAATGCGGCGACCGCCGACCATCTGGCTTTCAATACCCAATTGTGAAGCAATACGGGTGGCCGAGCGACCGCCTCCATGTACCAATACTTTATAACCGGAAACTTCTCTGAAATCTTCCAGAAGATGGCGAAGGGTTTGCTCCTCTTCCACGATCTTGCCGCCGACCTTGATCACTGTCAACTTCTCTTTCATCACGGTATATGTTGTTTTGTTATAGACTTTATGAAACCTTATTCAAGGTTGAATGTGGTGTGCGCTTCGCACCCCAGGGTTTCGCTCTGCTCAACCACTGGGCTACTGATGCATCCCCTCCGCGGATATACATACGCTTTTAATACACCCAAATGGGTGTTATGTATACAAATTATTATTCGAGATAGGTATATCCGTACAGGCCGGAACGGTAATTGGACAGGAATTCCTTACCCTCTTCCACAGAGATCTTTCCTTCCTTTACCGACTTTGTCACCCAGGTCTCCAGCGTACGCACCAGCTTTTTGGGGTTGTACTGTACATAGTCCAGCACCTCAGCTACCGTTTCTCCGTCTATGATCTGCTCGATAGAGTATCCTTTGTCGGTCACCGATACGTGCACCGCGTTGGTATCTCCGAAGAGATTGTGCATATCTCCGAGGATCTCCTGATAGGCTCCTACGAGGAATACAGCCAGGAAGTAAGGCTCTTTGTTTTTGAGGCTATGCACGGGCAGGTAACGGGCCACGTTCTTGGTAGAGATAAAATTGGCGATCTTCCCATCCGAGTCGCAGGTGATATCCTGCAGGGTAGCCGAACGGTCGGGACGTTCGTCCAACCGCTGGATAGGCATGATCGGGAATATCTGGTCGATGGCCCAGGAGTCGGGCAGCGACTGAAACAGGGAGAAGTTGCAGAAATACTTATCTGCCAACAACTTCGAGAGCCCTCTGAACTCCTCAGGTACATGTTTCATTCCGGAGGCTATCTCATGGATCTCGCGGGTGATGGACCAATAGAGCCGCTCGATCTGCGCACGGGTTTTCAGATCCACAATACCGTGACTGAAAAGGTCAAGAGCCTCTTCACGGATCTGCTGTGCATCGTGCCATCCTTCGAGCATACGGTTCTGGTTGAGCTTGTCCCAGATACTATACAACTCACGCACCAGTTCGTGGGCATCTTCTCCGATCTCTTCCTCATCTCCCCACGAGGGCAGACTGGCTGTACCCAGTACTTCAAACACAAGGACAGAATGGTGAGCCGTCAGTGCCCTACCACTCTCCGTGATGATATTGGGATGAGGTATACCGTTTTTATCACTGACGTCTACCAGAGTAGATATGGAGTCATTTACATATTCCTGTATGGAGTAGTTGACACTGCTGCCACTGTTGGGAGAGCGCGTTCCGTCGTAGTCTACACCCAATCCACCGCCGATATCGACAAACTCCACATTGAATCCCATGGCATGAAGTTGTACATAGAACTGTGAGGCCTCGCGCAGCGCGGTCTTGATGCGACGTATCTTGGTCACCTGACTTCCTATGTGGAAATGGATCAGTTTGAGACAATCTTTCATATCTCTCTTTTCGAGGAAATCCAACGCTTCGAGCAACTCACTGGATGTCAGCCCGAATTTGCTGGCATCTCCACCGGAATCTTCCCATTTCCCACTACCGGAAGAGGCCAGTTTGATGCGGATACCGAGGTTGGGTCTCACATTGAGTTGTTTGGCCATTTTGGCGATCAGCCTGAGCTCATTCAGCTTTTCGACCACAAGGAAGATGCGTTTTCCCATCTTCTGGGCCAGCAAAGCGAGTTCTATATAGCTTTCGTCTTTGTATCCGTTGCAGATGATCAGCGAGTCCGAATCGGGATAGATAGCAATCACCGCATGCAGTTCGGGCTTTGATCCTGCCTCCAGACCGAGGTTGAATTTCTTTCCGTGGCTGATGATCTCCTCTACCACGGGGCGCATCTGGTTGACCTTGATGGGATAGATGATGAAATTCTGAGCTTTGTATCCGTATTCTTCCGCCGCCTGTTGGAAGCACAGCGCCGTCTTCTCGATACGATTGTCCAGAATATCGGGAAACCGCAGCAACATAGGTGTAGCTACGTCCCGGAGCTGCAACTCATCGACCAACTCTTTCAGGTCGACTGCGACTCCATCCTTGCGGGGTGTTACATAGACCCGCCCCTTTTCATTGATACCAAAGTACGAAGTACCCCAACCTGTGATGTTGTAGAGCTCCTCGGAGTCTTCAATACGCCATTTTCTCATTTTTCTGTGATTCAGTAGTTTTTAAAATTGTCAGCCGACAAAAATACGTATTTAATCCGACACAAAAGAGATTTACGATCGGACTATTTATGATTTACTCCTTCGACAGGAACATTATTTTGAATAATTAACAGGGAATGTTGCGATTGAAATCACACTGAGTGAGTATTCAAAGGACAAAGTATGAAAAATATATGTATAAACGGTAGTGCTTCCGCACGGGGTTGATAAGTCTTAGCCTGGCACCTATGCTCTACGAGGCTGGTAAATGATTTCAGATCTCCAGCATCTCCCGCAACCGACGGATCGATTCGTTGATCTGCGAGCGGTCTTCCAGTTCATGAGCATCAAACGAATGAGCTGCCTGGGTGTAGAAACAGGCACGCTTGCCCAGGGCTTCCACGATAAACTCTTTCAGCTCCTCCTCGTTCTTCCCCCGCAGGATAGGACGTTGGTGCTGTGCCACACGCAACCGACGAAACAGGACATCGGGGTGTACATCGAGATAAACAGTCTTTCCGCATCTGTTCATGTAATCCATATTATCGAAAAAGCAGGGAGTTCCTCCACCGGTAGAGACAATTACATTTTCGTATTCTCCGACCTCATGGAGCATTTTACGCTCCAACTCCCGAAAGCCCTCCTCGCCTCTCTCGGCAAAAAGTTCTCCTACGGTTTTGTGATAGCGCTCTTCAATGCACCAATCCAGATCCACAAAAGAGAGATTGAGCTCTTTTGCCAATGCTTTGCCCAGGGTTGTTTTTCCGGCACCCATATATCCGGTAAGAAAAATACGGATCATAACACTACAGTTTAGAAACTGTTTTCATTTTACTGAAAGAATTGTTTCTTTATTCCTTCCTCCTCTCTGAGACGCAAAGTATTGCGTCTCTACAAGTATATCATTTTCCCTGCACCTCCTCTATCTGACGTATAAAAAGAGTGCATGGTTGGCGATGCGGATACTCTCGAAACAATTTCTTTTGCGACACAAAGGTAACGAATTCATACGAAAAAATCTCTCTGGTCTTCCGAAGAATTACCAGAGAGATCTCTCCAACAACTTTTTATTAAGTATCTATCTCACCTCCCGGAGATTATACGTATGGAGGCTGATCTATTCAAAACAGATCAGCCTGCTCCCATACACTCACCCCTTTAACGAAATATTTTCAATCTTTTCTCCAACGGTTGGAACTCTTTCTGCCCTGGCTCCTCTACGGGTATGCCAAATGGCATCTGGGCATTGAGTTCCCATTTTTCAGGAAAATCCCATGTCTGGCGAACCTCCTCATCAATCAACGGATTGTAGTGCTGAAGGGAAGCTCCGAACCCTTCGTCTTCCAGCATGGTCCAGATCGCAAACTGATGCATGGCACAGGTCTGCAACGACCACCCCGGGAATTTTTCGGCATAGGTCGGGAAGCCCTCCTGCAACTTCCTCACAACATTCTTATCTTCATAGAAAAGGACTGTACCATATCCACTGGCAAAGCCATGATCTATTTTCGCTTTGGTCTTAACAAAAGAGTCTTCACTGACCAATTTGCGTAATGTCTCCGTTACAATATGCCACAGCTTCCTGTGATGCTCTCCCAACAAGAGAACGACGCGGGTAGACTGTGAATTGAAAGGAGAAGGTACATGCTTCACTGCCAGACGAAGTATCTCTTCGATACGTTCGTCGGCCACAGGAGACCGATCGGACAATGCATAATAGGACCGTCTGTGCTCCATCGCTTGTGTAAAGGTTCTTTCCATAAGTCTCTCTCCTCATTAATAAATTGAGTCTCTGTTAATTAAAACAACTGAAAGCACCTTTTTGTTCATTCAGAAAATATGTTTGTACCTTTACCCTCCGAAATTCTATTTTTCATTGTATGTCCAAACAAAAATTCTATGTCGTATGGGAAGGGAATACACCGGGTATATATACCTCCTGGACCGATTGTCAGCTACAGATAAAAGGGGTGGAAGGTGCTAAGTACAAAGCTTTTTCTACCCGCGAAGAGGCTGAGAAGGCATACGCGTCGAGCCCCTACGACTACATCGGAAGCAATGCGAAGAAGAAAGGGACTTCGGCCAGGAACGTTTCCGGAAGCCTCCCAGCAGAAGTCTCACGGGGTAGTCTGGCGGTAGATGCCGCATGTAGCGGCAATCCGGGTCCCATGGAGTACAGAGGGGTATACCTCGCTACCGGAGAAGAGATCTTCCGGTTTGGCCCGATCCGGGGAACCAACAACATCGGGGAGTTTCTGGCCATTGTACATGGGCTGGCACTCCTCAAACAACGGGAGCTGCAGATACCTATCTATTCAGACAGTGTGAATGCCATAGCGTGGATCAAACAAAAGAAATGCAAAACCAAACTGGAACAGAATTCCGAAACAGCTGAGGTCTTCGAAATGATCCGACGGGCAGAGAAATGGCTACGGGAAAATAGTTTTCGCGTCCCTATCCTGAAATGGGATACAAAAAAGTGGGGAGAGATCCCGGCGGATTTCGGAAGAAAACGGTAAAATTTACGATTTACGATTGAAATAACACTGTTTATAATCCCTTTACAAAGGATATATTATAAAGAGAGAGACAGTAGATAATTTTACTGTCTCTCTCTTTGTATATCATAATTTCCGATTAAATGGACGGTTGGTATTTTCAATCGTAAATCGTAAATCCGTAGATCTACAACGCTTGCATATCATTGAGCCGCTTGTAATATCCCTCTTTGGCCAGCAAGTCTTCGTGTCGGCCGCGCTCTACGATACGTCCTTCATGCATCACACAAATCTCATCTGCATTCTTGATGGTAGACAGGCGGTGTGCAATAGCGATCGTGGTACGTGTCTTCATCAGGCGCTCCAGAGCCTCCTGTACCAGACGTTCGGATTCTGTATCGAGTGCGGATGTGGCTTCGTCGAGAATGAGGATCGGCGGGTTTTTCAGAATGGCACGAGCTATGCTGATACGCTGACGCTGACCTCCGGATAGTTTTCCTCCCCGGTCGCCGATCATCGTGTCGTATCCCTGCTCGGTAGCAATGATAAAGTCATGTGCATTGGCTATCTTCGCTGCCTCCGTCACCTGCTCTATGGTAGCACCCTCTACGCCGAAGGCAATATTATTGAAGAAGCTGTCGTTGAACAGGATCGCTTCCTGATTGACATTTCCAATGAGGCTTCTTAAGTCATGAACACGGAGATCTTTGATATTGACACCATCGATACAAATATCTCCCTGTTGTATATCGTGATAGCGTGGAAGCAGATCGACCAGTGTAGATTTTCCGGAGCCAGACTGACCTACCAGAGCTATGGTCTTTCCACGGGGAACAGTCAGGTTGACGTCGCTCAATACCTCTTTGGTATCGTAGCTGAAAGATACATGACTGAATTTGATCTCCTTTTTGAAAGTATCTATAGAAACCGGATCTGTGCTCTCTATGATCTTGTTGTCGGCATCCAGTATACGATCGATACGCTCCATGGAAGCCAGACCTTTGGGTATGTTGTAACTGGCTTTAGAGAAATCTTTCAACGGATTTATCAGACTATAAAGAATCACAAGATAATAAATAAAAGCGGGAGCGTCAATGGGCGAACTGTAGCTCAGGATGAGTGTACCTCCAAACCAAAGCACGATCACAATGATCAGTGTGCCCAGAAACTCACTCATCGGATGTGCCAGGCTCTGTCTGATCGCTACCCGGCTCACTGCTCCACGGTAGTCGTTGCACACTTTCACAAACCTATCGACCATTTTATCTTCGGCCAGAAAAGCCTTGATGATACGCAACCCTCCGAGGGTTTCGTCGAGCTGAGACATCGTGTCGCTCCACTTTTCCTGTGCCTCCAACGACTTTCTTTTCAGCTTCTTACCTACTGTACCCATGATCCATCCCAATCCGGGCAAGACCAACAGCGTGAATACCGTGAGTTTCCAGCTAATAACAATCAGTGTGATCAGATAGACAAATATAAGGATGGGGTTCTTGATAAGCATATCCAGCGAACTGGTAATAGAGGTCTCAATCTCATTCACATCTCCACTCATGCGGGCAATGATATCTCCACGGCGCTCTTCCGAGAAAAATCCCAGAGGCAATCCGATGATCTTCTTATAGACCTTTACCCGGATGTCACGCACCACCCCTGTACGCACCGGCACCATAATGGCAGTAGAGCCGAAATAGGCGAGTGTCTTGAACAGAGTAGTCACAGCAAGGAACAGTCCCAACATCAGCAGTGTGAAAGAGGCCCCTTTCAGGTCGATCAGCTGTGTCATGTAGTAATAGAGATTGTTTTTCATGATCTCTACGACACCGGCATCCGGAGAATTCCAAGGAATAAAGATATACGCACTCTCTTCCAGCCTGAACAGGATAGAAAGAATGGGCATAATAAAGAAAAAAGAGAATATATTCAATACGGCCGAAAGCAGGTTGAGTACCAGCGCCCATATCAGATAGTATTTATAGGGAGGGATAAATCTCCGTAAAAGTTGTAAGAACCCTTTCATGGTCTGTGCTTAAAAATTTAGCTGCAAAGATATATAAATTTTATACAGTATCCCCCCGGGATAGATATCTTTCTGTAGGTGAAGGGGATCAGACCGACAATGGCCCGTGCTTTCCAACGTGTGTCTACACGGTCTGTTCTTTGTGTTTTCTGACACGATTTTCTATCTCATCCACCTGCTTACGCGAGCGCTTCCAGCGATTGTGAGACCAGAGCCACAGCTCAGGATGCTGATGGAGGGTTTCCGAGAGACGTTGGAAGTAGAGGTCGGTCAGCTCAAAATCGGGCATCACAGAGGGGTCTTTCACCAAAGGCTCTATTTTGCATAGGTAATACCCTCTCTTCTCCTTGACCATAGTCATATAATAGGTAGTACATTTTAGCTTCTTGGCTATCTTCTCGGTGCCGGTAAATACGGCGGTTTCCTGGTGCAGGAAGTTGACCCAGTGGTGGGTAGACTGCCACTTGGGGATCTGATCGGCAATGAATCCGATCACAAACCGGCAATTCTGCCGGTTATATTCCATCACTTTCCGCAAGGTATTTTCTTTGGAAATACTAACCGCACCAAACCTTCCACGCAGTTTGAGAAAAAGTCTGTCAAACGTCTTGTTACGCAATACGTGATAGATCTGTCCGAAGACAACGCTTTTGTCTTCCATGTGAAGAGGTAATGAGCTCACCCATTCCCAATTGAAGGTATGGGATAAGTAGACAGACACCGAATGGCCTTGACGAGCATCTGCTTGTATCTGGTCGAATCCTTCAAACTTCATCCTGCGCTTTATCTCTTTCTCACTCATACTCGCCATCTTGAGAGTCTCAAAAAAATAATCGCAGAGATTGGAGTAGAATTTCTTCTCAATCTGCACAATTTCACTCAGGCTCTTTTCCGGAAAAGAAGTGACCAGGTTTTTACGCACGACCTTTCTACGATAACCTATCAGGTAATACAACAGCAGATAAGTCAGGTCGGACAATATATACAAAACCCTGAAAGGAAGCAGCGACAAGAGGTAGAATATTCCCCAGACTATATAATAGAGCACATTTTTCATCCTATCTTTAATTACCCGATCCTATAAAGTATACTGGTTTTCTATTCAAAGCTTCAGGTCACCTGCCTATCACCTGCCACAGACGATCCATGACTCTGTCGACAGGCAATTGACACATACACGCATGATCTCCCCGGTAACAGGGTTTATCTCCGTACACAGAACAAGGACGACATCCGAGATCCAGTTGCACCGCGTTTTCCGAAGGCTGCCTCCATCCCATAAATCCGGCATAAGGGTGTGTGGCCCCCCATACGGAGACTACTGGAGCAGCCACCAGAGAGGCCAGATGCATATTGGCAGAATCCATAGAAAGCATCACATCCAGATGGCTCATCAGAATGAGTTCCTGTCCTATATTCAGCTGCTGCCCATACCAGAAAAGGCGGGGATATTTCTCCATCCATTGTTCAAAGACCTCCTGTTCGGCTTTCCCTCCTCCAAACAGGAAGATGCGTACCCGGCTATCCTGTGTCAGACGAGCGACAATTTCTTCCTGAAAAGGCAAGGGGTATACTTTATGGGTATGTCTGGCAAAAGGAGCCATTCCGATCCATATATCCTCTCCTTTGGCGCCGGTAAGGGAAACGATCTGATCCGCATTTCCCTTTCCCGAACCATATATAGACACAAAATCCAGTCCGGCGGGTAGTCCAAGCTCCCGGAATACGTCGGCATACCTTTCAAAAGAGCTCTTCAGGGGTTTCATCACCTGGTTTTCCCGTCGTACCAGTGCCTTTTTATCTGCCCGCCCCTTGTCTATACAAGCTGTTCTGGCTCCGCTCCACCGCAGGCGAAGTGTCAGGTATCGGCTGCGAATCACCTGATGCAGGTCGGCAACAGAGTCAAAGTTCATTCGTTTCAGTTCCCGGTAGAGACGGTTGAGGCCGCCCAGACCGGCATATCTTTCCAGAT
>DALZBD010000041.1:0-13705 GCA_031977515.1 Bacteroides sp.
TTTGTCTTTATTGTACGACAATACCTTGTTGATCTATCAAAATGTTCTGCAAAGGTATGTTTTTAATTTCAAAATGATACTTTTATTCTTTGTTTGCAGTAAAGAAATTTAGTGAAGAAGGAAAAGAACTTACGAATTATCAGTTGAGGAGCGGTTTTGGTATGAATATGTAACCTGTGAAAAGGGAATATTCTGTGAATTATAAGTTGTTTCTTTTTGAGATAAAAATAATCAAAGGATTATCTTTTTGCTGTTAATGAAAAATATTTGTGTGTTTATGTCAAATTATTCTTGTTTTTATAAACTTTATGTAAATAGAATTGTCTATCTTTGCGGGCAGATAAAAAACAAGATGTTTTGCTATTTACGATTGGACTATTTACTGTTTACAATGGGAATTACTTTGTACAATATATACTTCAATGATCAGAAGCCGCCAAGGTAGATGCGTAAACAGTAAATGACAAAATCATAAATACCTGAGTCTATCTATCCTGATAATCACCTTGTAGCTTCAATCGTAAATCAGTAAATCGTAAATTATAGATAGTATGTGCGGAATAGTAGGTTATATTGGCAAACAGCAGGCCTATCCCATCCTGATCAAAGGACTCAAAAGACTGGAATACCGTGGGTATGACAGTGCCGGGGTGGCGCTGATCACAGGCAACCAGCAGTTGAATGTATACAAAGCCAAAGGAAAGGTTTCCGAGTTGGAAGACTTTGTCGCTTCCAAAGACATTTCGGGCAGTATAGGCATTGCCCATACCCGCTGGGCTACTCATGGCGAACCCTCTTCGGCCAACGCCCATCCTCACTATTCCTCTTCCGAAACACTCGCCCTTATTCACAATGGTATCATTGAGAATTATGCAGCTCTCAAAGAGAAGTTGCAGGCCAAAGGCTATACATTCAAGAGCAGTACGGATACCGAGGTACTGGTGCAACTGATCGAATACATCAAAGTGACAAATGGCCTGGACCTGCTCACTGCCGTGCAGCTGGCCTTGCGGGAGGTGATCGGGGCATACGCCATTGCTATCCTCGAGAAAGACCATCCGGATGAGATCATCGCTGCCCGTAAGAGCAGCCCACTGGTAGTGGGTATCGGGAAAGACGAGTTTTTCCTTGCTTCCGATGCCACCCCCATTGTGGAATACACAGACAAAGTGGTCTATCTCGAAGACGAAGAGATTGCTGTGATCCGCCTGGGGGAAGAACTCAGGGTGGTAGACCTGCACAATGTGGAGATGAAAACCGAGGTGAAGCACGTGGAACTCAACCTCGGGCAGCTCGAAAAAGGAGGCTATCCGCATTTTATGCTCAAGGAGATCATCGAACAACCGGATTGCATCCACGATTGCATGCGCGGACGCATCAATGTGGAGGGTACGAGTGTGATGCTGTCGGCCGTGATCGATCACAAAGAAAAATTGCTGCAAGCCAAACGCTTTATCATCGTGGCCTGTGGCACTTCCTGGCATGCCGGGCTGATCGGGAAGCAACTGATCGAGAGTTTCTGCCGCATACCGGTGGAGGTGGAGTATGCTTCGGAATTTCGCTACCGTGATCCGGTGATCGGCAGCGACGATGTGGTGATTGCCATCTCACAGAGCGGAGAGACGGCAGATACACTGGCTGCGGTGGAACTGGCACGCAGCCGGGGGGCATTTATCTACGGGATTTGCAATGCCGTAGGATCATCCATACCGCGTGCTACGCATACAGGCTCTTATATCCACGTAGGACCGGAGATCGGGGTAGCTTCTACCAAGGCATTCACCGGACAGGTGACGGTGCTCACGATGCTGGCGCTGACACTGGCCAAAGAGAAAGGTACGATTGATGCCGATTATTTTCTGGAGGTGGTAAAGGAGTTGAATCATATACCGGAAAAGATGAAGCAGGTACTGGCACTCAACGAGCCCATTACGGAACTGTCGAAGATATTTACATACGCTCATAATTTTATCTACCTGGGCCGTGGATACAGCTATCCGGTGGCCCTGGAAGGTGCATTGAAACTCAAAGAGATCTCTTACATACATGCCGAAGGGTATCCGGCGGCCGAGATGAAGCACGGTCCCATTGCCCTGATCGATGCGGAAATGCCGGTGGTAGTCATCGCTACCCGCAACGGATTGTACGAAAAGGTTGTGAGCAATATACAGGAGATCAAGGCCCGTAAGGGGAAAGTGATTGCTGTGGTGACGGAAGGAGACAGTGTGATCAGCCAGATCGCTGACTATTGCATCGAATTGCCGGCCACACTGGAATGCCTGGACCCGCTGATCACTACCGTGCCTTTGCAATTGCTGGCCTATCACGTGGCGGTCTGCAAAGGATTGGATGTGGACCAGCCGAGGAATCTGGCGAAGTCGGTGACGGTGGAATGAATCCATGACGGTGAAATGAATCGGTGATGGTGAACTGAATTGTTGTTCTGCCAACCGCAGAGCGGTTGTATAGACGTAATAGCCCCGTAGGGGTTGTATGTTTGTAGCCCCGTGCGGAAGCGCGGGGTCCCCGGATGATAAATGGGTTGCCCCCCATAGGGGTGCTATGTCCCGAATGATTTATATTCCCGACAACACGCCTGATGTTATGTCCGGACAAATATATACGTTCGTTTTTATATGAAATGTGTTGAAAACATAGCACCCCGATGGGGCGCATCTGATCTGTCCTTATTTAACCCCGCGCTTCCGCACGGGGCTACAAACAGAAAAACCCTACGGGGCTAATATGGATAACCAATGGATAGATGAATTTTACTTTATGTGTGTCAGGTTTATAGATATCTTGTATATCAGGGTATTACAATATGTAAAAATGTGCTTATCTAACGGCTGAAATGTAAAAACGGACCGGGGAAATGTGAATTGTTCACCGTTCACAATTAAAAAGTTATACGAATCAATAATATACGTTACAGCGCCTTGATGCGTACCCGGATATCTCGTTTTTTTGATGTATCTTTACATCCGTGAATGAAATAAAAGCTTGAATCATACATAGTTGAAAGCTTCTAAACGGGGACAACAGATGCAAAGACAAAACAGATACTTACGCACATTCGGGGAGGTAAAAGGGCAGATCGGAAATTCCGGCCTACAGCTTGCAAAAGGGCTGAAAAGAGGACTCTTAGGAGCAGACCACCGACACCTGCAATGCTACAACTGCCGGTTTGACCTGCTGGGATTTGAAAAGATGCCTTACAACTCGATGTTGTTTCACTCCATACTGATCACCTTCCGGGTGGTGTGTCAGGCTCTGAAACTCTATTAAAGGGTACAAGCGAGAAGGTGTGGTAGAGTGAAATCGCAGAAAAACAACAGACCAATAAAAGTATATAAACAGGTAAATCCTCTGTATGGAACAACTGAAACACGAATGCGGGGTAGCCATGATCCGGCTGCTGAAACCGCTCGAATATTACCAGGAGAAATACGGTACGTGGATGTACGGCCTCAACAAACTCTATTTGTTGATGGAGAAACAGCACAACCGGGGTCAGGAAGGGGCAGGGCTTGCCTGTGTGAAGCTCGAAGCCCATCCTGGAGAAGAATATATGTTCCGTGAGCGCGCCACCGGGTCGGGGGCCATCACGGACATTTTTCATAATGTACATACCGGTTTCAGAGATGTGCCTGCGCAGCAACTGCAGGATGCAGACTATGCCAAACGCAATCTCTCCTTTGCCGGAGAGATGTACATGGGCCATCTGCGCTACAGCACCACCGGAAAGTCGGGCATCAGTTACGTGCATCCTTTCCTGCGTCGCAACAACTGGCGGGCCAAGAACCTGGCGCTTTGCGGCAACTTCAACATGACCAATGTAGACGAGACCTTTGCCCGTATCACGGCTATCGGACAGCATCCCCGGAAGTATGCCGATACCTACATCATGCTCGAGCAGATGGGGCACCGGCTCGACAGGGAAGTGGAAAGGCTCTATACGCTGGCCGATGCGGAAGGACTGACGGGTATGGATGTCACACAGTATATCGAAGAACGCATCGACCTGGCCAATGTACTGCGCAGTTCGAGCAAAGGCTGGGACGGAGGCTATGTGATCTGCGGCCTCACAGGCAGCGGAGAGTCGTTTGCCGTGCGCGACCCGTGGGGCATCCGGCCGGCTTTCTGGTATGCCAACGATGAGATTGTGGTGCTGGCTTCCGAGCGTCCGGTGATACAGACGGCTTTCGATCTTCCGGCCACGGACATCCGGGAACTGCAACCCGGTCAGGCACTGCTGATCAATAAAGCAGGCAAGTACCGTACCAACCAGATCAACAAGGCACAGGAAAACCGGGCTTGTTCGTTCGAACGGATCTACTTCTCCCGGGGAAGCGATGTGGATATCTACAAAGAACGCAAACTTCTGGGTGAGAAGCTGGTGCCCAACATCTTAAAAGCCATAGACAACGATATAGACCATACGGTATTCTCCTTTATCCCCAATACGGCGGAAGTGGCTTTCTACGGGATGCTGGAGGGACTGGACAATTGCCTCAACGAAGAGAAAGCGCAGCAGATCGCAGCCCTGGGACACAACCCCAATATGGAGGAATTGCACCAGATCCTGTCGCGCCGCATCCGCAGCGAGAAGGTAGCCATCAAAGACATCAAACTGCGTACGTTCATCGCCGAGGGCAACAGCCGCAACGACCTGGCAGCACACGTCTACGACATCACCTACGGCAGCCTCCGCCCGGGCATAGACAACCTGGTAATCATTGACGACAGTATCGTGCGGGGAACTACCCTCAAACAAAGTATCCTGGGAATCCTCGACCGCCTCGGCCCGAAGAAGATCATCATTGTGTCTTCTTCGCCTCAGGTGCGCTATCCCGATTATTACGGTATCGATATGGCGCGCATGACGGAGTTCATCGCTTTCAAAGCAGCCATCGAACTGCTCAAAGAGCGGGATATGCGCGATGTCATCGAGTCGGCCTACCGGAAATCCAAAGAACAGGAAAGATTGCCCAAAGAGCAGATGGTCAATTACGTGAAAGAGATCTATGCACCGTTTACCGACGAAGAGGTCTCGGCCAAGATTGTGGAATTGCTCACTCCCCCGGGACTTAAAGCCCAGGTGGAATTTGTCTATCAGCCGCTCGAAGGGTTGCGTGAGGCTTGTCCCAACCATACCGGAGATTGGTATTTCAGCGGTGAGTATCCGACACCGGGCGGTGTACGTATGCTCAATCAGGCATTTATCAATTATATCGAAGAGGCGTATCAGTTTTGATGTACTGATTTACGATGTACGATTTGAGGATTGATATTATATGGATGTACATTTTACGGAGTTATGTTATGTGGATGTACCATATATGAAGATACATACATTATGAAAGTATCTATTGGTAAGATGAAAATAAATCTATCTGTAGCCCTGTAGGGGCGTTACAACTTAGCCCAGGGTAAGTGAAGTGAAAACGTAGCGGTAGCGAAGGTGAAACAAACGCCACCCTGGGTCTAAAGGATGTTGAGTGTAGTTAGTGCTGTAAGTACGACACAAAGTAAGTGACGCATATAATTTGTGTCGTACTTACAGCACTAACTTGGTTATATACCCCACACCCCAGGGTGGCGTCAGCCTTCGTTTCTCTTCGGCTTTCCTTACCCTGGGCTGGCCTCTAACACCCTTTCAGGGCTACAGATACATCGTAAATCAAAAATGTATATTTTTTTCGATGTAAAAATTAAAATTATAGATAAGATAATGTTAATACCATTGTTTTATGGACATGTAGGAGGCCCAGAGCATCCCCTTGTTATGAACAGAGAAGTTTTCATATCGTCGTTTAATAAATATGGAATGAACCCAAAGCAATCTTATTGTTGTGAACAGCAAAGTCTTTGCCCCCTTGTTTCAAAAACGGGCAATGGATACAAAACCATCCATTGAGAATGGGACCGCTCTCTCGTTCATATCCTCTTAGACGCATGAAATCATTGTCAAAACATATATCGTTCCTGGAAATTTACAACGAATTCGATAACATACATCGAACTCAGAAACATAAAACGATTTCCAAACATCAAAGCGGAACTAAAAACATAGAATAACCATATAGTATTTATGCAGCAAAGAAATGTAACCCTTATCCTGGACGATGGAAGCCGCTTTCACGGCAAGTCGTTTGGCTACGAAAAGCCTGTGGCGGGCGAGGTAGTCTTCAACACCGCCATGACCGGATATCCGGAAAGTCTGACCGACCCCTCCTATGCCGGACAGTTGATGGTACTGACCTTTCCTCTGGTCGGAAACTACGGTGTACCCCCCGGCACATTGGAACCCGATGGCAATGCCACCTTCATGGAGAGTGAAAAGATCCATGTAGAAGCCATGATCGTCAGTGACTATTCATTCGAATACAGCCACTGGAACGCTACGGAATCTCTGGCAGCGTGGCTCCAACGGGAACAGATCCCCGGCATCACCGGTATAGACACCCGCGAACTGACCAAAGTACTGCGTGAACATGGGGTGATGATGGGAAAGATCGTGTTTGACGACGAGCCCGACAATATCCCCGAGGCTGTCTACAGCGGCGTGAATTTCGTAGACAAGGTTTCCTGCAAAGAGGTGACACGCTACAACGAAGGAGAGGGCCGCAAAAAGGTAGTACTGGTAGATTGCGGCGTGAAGACCAACATCATCCGTTGCCTCACCCGCCGGGGAGTAGAGGTGATCCGTGTGCCCTGGGACTACGACTTCAATACGCTGGAGTTTGACGGACTTTTTATCTCCAATGGTCCCGGTGATCCGGATACCTGTGATGCGGCCGTGCAGAACATTCGCAAAGCGATGCAGAATCCCGGGCTTCCTATCTTTGGTATCTGCATGGGAAATCAGTTGCTGGCAAAAGCGGGAGGTGCTTCGATCTACAAACTCAAATACGGACACCGCAGCCACAACCAGCCGGTGCGCATGGCAGGTACCACCCGTTGCTTCGTGACCAGCCAGAATCACGGCTATGCCGTAGACAACGCTTCACTACCCGCAGACTGGGAGCCGCTCTTCCTCAATATGAACGACGGGTCGAACGAAGGGATACGCCACAAAAAGAATCCCTGGTTCTCTTCGCAATTTCACCCCGAAGCGGCGAGTGGCCCTACCGATACGGAGTTTTTGTTTGACGAATTTATAAAGCTGCTGAAATAAACCGACTGTCATGAAGAAAGAAGATATAAAGAAAGTATTGCTGCTGGGTTCCGGTGCCCTGAAGATCGGTGAAGCCGGAGAGTTTGACTATTCCGGTTCGCAGGCACTCAAAGCACTCAAAGAGGAGGGGATCGAGACCATCCTCATCAATCCCAACATTGCTACCGTACAGACCAGCGAAGGGGTAGCCGATCAGATCTACTTCCTGCCGGTGACCCCCTACTTCGTGGAGAAGGTGATCGCCAAAGAGCGTCCGCAGGGCATCCTGCTGGCGTTTGGCGGACAGACGGCCCTCAACTGCGGGGTGGAGCTGTATCAGGCGGGCATCCTGGAGAAGTACAACGTAGAGGTGCTGGGTACACCTGTGCAGGCCATTATGGATACGGAAGACCGCGAACTCTTCGTCAGGAAACTCGACGAGATCGATGTAAAGACCATCAAAAGCCAGGCGGTGGAGAATATGGAAGATGCCCGCCGGGCAGCCCGGGAACTGGGCTATCCGGTGATCATCCGTGCGGCCTACGCGCTGGGCGGACTGGGCTCTGGGTTCTGCGACAACGAAGAGCAGCTGGACCGCCTGGCCGAGAAGGCTTTCTCTTTCTCGCCACAGGTGTTGGTGGAGAAGAGCCTCAAAGGCTGGAAAGAGGTAGAGTACGAGGTGGTGCGCGACCGTTTCGACAATTGCATCACCGTATGTAACATGGAGAACTTCGACCCGCTGGGCATCCATACCGGAGAGTCGATCGTGATCGCTCCCTCGCAGACCCTGACCAACAGCGAATACCACAAGCTGCGCGAACTGGCCATCCGCATCATCCGCCACATCGGTATCGTAGGAGAGTGTAACGTGCAGTATGCCTTTGATCCCGAGTCGGAAGACTACCGGGTGATCGAGGTAAATGCACGCCTGAGCCGTTCGTCGGCCCTGGCCTCCAAAGCTACCGGATATCCGCTGGCTTTCGTGGCTGCCAAGCTGGGGCTGGGCTACGGACTTTTCGACCTGAAAAACTCGGTGACGAGGACCACGACGGCTTTCTTCGAACCGGCACTGGACTATGTGGTGTGCAAGATACCGCGCTGGGACCTGGGCAAGTTTCACGGGGTAGACCGCGAACTGGGCTCTTCCATGAAGTCGGTAGGGGAGGTGATGGCCATCGGCCGCACCTTCGAAGAGGCCATCCAGAAAGGGCTTCGCATGATCGGGCAGGGGATGCACGGCTTCGTGGAAAACAAAGAACTGGTGATTGAAGACATCGACAAGGCTTTGCGTGAGCCTACCGACAAACGTGTCTTTGTGATCTCGAAAGCCTTCCAGGCGGGATATACCGTAGACCAGATACATGAGTTGACGAAGATCGACAAATGGTTCCTGCAAAAGCTGATGAACATCATCGAAACTTCCCGCGCACTGAAAGCGAAAGGTAGGGAAGGTACAGACCGGGAATTGCTGCGCAGAGCGAAGATAGAGGGATTCTCGGACTTCCAGATCGCCCGTGCCTGGGGGCTGGACCAGCAGATGGACTCGGACGAGGCCCGCATGCAGGTGCGCACCCTGCGCAAGGAGCAGGGCATCCTGCCGGTGGTGAAGCAGATCGATACGCTGGCCGCCGAATATCCGGCACAGACCAACTACCTGTATCTGACCTACAACGGGACGACACACGATATTACCTACGAAAACGACGGTCGGTCCATCGTAGTACTCGGTTCGGGTGCCTACCGCATCGGTTCGTCGGTAGAGTTTGACTGGTGTGGGGTGCAGGCACTCGAAACCATCCGCAAGGAGGGCTGGCGCAGTGTGATGATCAACTACAACCCGGAGACGGTGTCTACGGACTACGATATGTGCGACCGCCTCTATTTCGACGAACTCACGTTTGAGCGGGTGATGGATATTATGGATCTGGAACATCCGCACGGGGTGATCGTCTCTACCGGAGGCCAGATCCCCAACAACCTGGCCCTGCGCCTGGACCAGCAAAACGTTCCTATCCTGGGGACAAGCGCAAAGAGCATCGACAATGCGGAAGACCGGGAGAAGTTCTCGGCCATGCTCGACCGCATTGGGGTAGACCAGCCCCGCTGGCGCGAACTGACCTCCATGGAAGATATCAATGATTTCGTAGCAGAGGTAGGCTTCCCGGTATTGGTGCGTCCGAGCTACGTGCTCAGTGGTGCGGCCATGAATGTCTGCTCCAACTCCGAAGAACTGGAACGCTTCCTGAAGCTGGCGGCTAATGTGAGCAAGAAACACCCGGTGGTGGTGAGCCAGTTCATCGAACACGCCAAAGAGGTGGAGATGGATGCGGTGGCGCGCGACGGAGAGATCGTGGCTTATGCCATCAGCGAGCACATTGAGTTTGCCGGGGTACACTCGGGAGATGCTACGATCCAGTTCCCGCCGCAAAAGCTGTATGTAGAGACGGTGCGCCGCATCAAGCGCATCAGCCGCGAGATCGCGAAGGAGTTGCAGATCTCCGGCCCGTTCAACATCCAGTTCCTGGCCCGTGACAACGACATCAAAGTGATCGAGTGCAACCTGCGCGCATCGCGTTCGTTCCCGTTTGTGAGCAAGGTGCTGAAGATCAATTTCATCGAACTGGCCACGAAGGTGATGCTGGGACTTCCGGTAGAGAAACCTTCGAAGAACCTCTTCGAACTGGACTACGTGGGTATCAAAGCCTCTCAGTTCTCCTTCAACCGCCTGCAAAAGGCAGACCCCGTACTGGGGGTGGACATGGCCTCTACCGGTGAGGTCGGCTGCATCGGTATGGATACCTCCTGTGCGGTACTCAAAGCGATGCTGTCGGTAGGATACCGTATCCCAAAGAAAAACATCCTGCTCTCCACGGGTACGCCCAAGCAGAAAGCGGATATGATCGATGCTGCCCGCCTGTTGGTGAAGAAAGGATACAACCTGTTTGCCACAGGAGGGACACACAAGTATCTGGTCGACAACGGCATCGAAAACACCCTTGTCTACTGGCCCAGCGAAGAGGGCACTCCCCAGGCACTGGATATGATGCGTGCCAAAGAGATCGATATGGTGGTCAACATCCCCAAAAACCTCACGGCAGGCGAACTGGATAATGGCTACAAGATCCGCCGGGCAGCCATCGACCTCAATATCCCGCTGATCACCAATGCCCGCCTGGCAAGTTCGTTTATCCATGCGTTCTGCACGATGGATATTGAAGATATTGCCATCAAAAGCTGGGAAGAGTATAAGTAAGAGGTTGATCTTAAATTATATAAGGGAGTGTCATTGGATACTCCCTTTTTATTGTATCTTTGTGAATCCCTTTTTATAGAAGATTATTCAGCGTTTTTTGTATTCTTTATGTAAATACTTCATGAACTAAAACTGAAATACCATGTACGAGAAGGATTATCTGATGAGATACTTGTTGCATTTTCTTGAGAAAATTGTGTTGCTGCTATCAAAGAATAAGTTTATTGAAACAGATATAACTATGGTAGCCGATTGGTATGAGGAGATTTTTCAGCAAAGCAGGATATCTATGATTCATAAAGATAAAGCAGAACTTATAGAAAATCAGCAAGAAGAGTGTCATCTGGAGAAAATGCGTTTATTAGCCGAACTGTTTTATCTGGAAGCCAGAATGTGTGATGCAGAGGTAGTGGAAGAATTTCTGGATAAATCCCTTTTTATATTTGAGTATGTACATCGTAAGATCCCAACATTTGATCTCAACTTACAGGAAAGAATTTATACTATACAACGATTATTGAATAAACAATAGGCGTGTGGTTTTAGCTTGATCCCATTGTCTGTCCACACGATTACAGCATAATGGATATACGCTGTAAATCCAGGTAGTGACTACTATATTGTGTTATTATATGGTCTTTTTTATCACTTGTTAATAACTCTCTTTTATCGTCAAATAATATGTGCCTGCTCAACAAACCTTGTCATGGGTTGTTTAGGGGGAAGTAATCGATAAAATTTAGTTGATGATGAAAAAGATAATTAGTTTGTGTATACTGGGATTGGCCTTTGCAAGTTGTTCGGATTCGGACGATATTGATCCCAACGACCAGGTGTCGATCCGTTTGACAAGTGATGTCGCTGTTTCCCGCTATCTGCAGGAGACACAGATTGCAGCAGGTCAGAACCTGGGGCTTTTTGTAACCCTGGCAAATGCACCATCTACTGTGTATTACAACAATGAAACCATCGTAGCAGATGGTAACGGAGGATTTACCTATCCTACCCAACTTTACTATCCGCTGGGAACGGCTAATGTGGATTTTTATGCTGTCAATCCCCGTATGGCCGGGGCAACGCTAACCGCTCCGATGAGTTTTTCCGTACAGAACGACCAGAGCAGCAACAGTGCCTATCTGAACTCGGATTTGTTGTACGCCAGTACAAAGGATATATCCAGGAGAAATGAAGCTGTGGATATGTCGTTTACCCATAAACTCACGAAAGTTACTTTTGTGGTGAAGCAAAGTGGGATCATCACGCTGGACGAACTGAGTGATATTGAGATTCAGAATGTACAGACAGAGACCACCCTCAATCTGCAGACCGGCGCACTGACACCGGTGGCTTCCACCCCTGAAAATGTTACTGTCAACAATGTAAGAGGTACTACACAGAATGTACAGAGTGAGATGGCAGCTATTATCGTTCCGCAGACATTCACCGCGGAGGCCAATAAGCCTTTTATCAAAATTACCATTGGTGAAAATGTGTTCGATTATATTCCGAGGGTAAACATCACTTTTGAAAGCGGAAAAAGTTACAACTATACCATCACTGTATACAACAACAATATCACAGTGGCCTCTGAGATATTGCCCTGGGACGAAGAACCTGATACCGAAGGAGAAGGTACTCCCGGTAATTGATCGGATAAATCTCCTCATGGGAGGGTAGATCCTTTACAAAAGGAAATCAAATGAAACAGTGTAGTTGGTTTGTTGTAATTCTACTGATATGTTGCCAGGCATGTTCCGACAGTGACAAGGGTCGCTACGGACAGTGCCTGGCTCTGTTCCATATATCCGTAGAGGAAGATGGCTTGATCAAAAGTAGTTTTGACGAAGAAGACAGACTGGGTATTTTTCAGGTAGAATACATCAATGGGCTGCCGGGTACATTGGGTGATCTGCTCAATCCGGGGGGATACAATGTACCCTATATGTATGCAGATTCCCGCTGGCAGCCTGCCGGAGACAGGGAGATCCTGCTGGACGATACATTCAGCGATCTCTATTTCTACTTTCCCTACGATGCAGGGATTGGGGTAGATGCTGCCCGGCGCAACTTGTCGGCCTATCCGTTTTCGATAGCGGAAGACCAGCGGGTGAGCGTAGAGAACAGTGATTTTCTCTGGGCCAGGGTAGAGCAGGTCTCTTCGCGGGTGCCTGTGGTGAACGTAGTGGTTCAGCACCTGATGAGTCGCTGTGAGATCAATCTCCGGTTCCGGGATATGGAAGAGATGCCCGATGATCCGGATCTGGTCATACACAATACCCTGGATCAGTGTACCATCAACCTCAGAAACGGTGCGGTCACTCCCTTGCAGTACGAGTCTCCCATCATCCCGCATCGGGTGAGCCAGACCACAGAAGGGTTCGATTTTACCTACGAAGCCATTCTGGTGCCGCAGCTCATCCCAGAGGATACTCCGTTGTTTAGTGTCACGGTCAACAATGAGATACTGATCTTCGAGACGGAGTATACCGTGGAGCTGGAGTCGGGAAAATCGTATGTTTTCAACATGACGGTGAGCAGTGCCATCACTATTGATTAATGATATGAGAAGAGTGAAGTTTGTTTCAGTATATATATGTGTCGTGTTGTCATTCTCCGCATTCCTGTCCTGCTCGGACGATGATGGAAATGGCAGAGGGTCCGTCACCCCCGTTGATATTGTACTGTGGCCCCTGATCAGTGACAATCCTACGCGGGTGAGCGGCAACGATTTTGATACGGACGACATCATCGGTCTGTATGCGGTTCCCTATGAAGAGGAGGGGGTGCCGGGGGATATCCTCACGTCTGATTTTGCCTCCAACCTTGCCTATCAGTATACGGGGTTCAACTGGCAGCAAACTTCCGGAGCCATCTTGCGCTGGCCTGTTTCGGGAGTGCCGGTCGACTTTTACGGATACTACCCCTACGATCCCCAACTCACAACAGCAGACCCTGCAAACTATCTGTTTCGTGTGCAGATGGATCAGGGAGACAAAGCCGGCTATGAACAGAGCGACCTGCTCTGGGCTACCAGAAAAGCCGTGGAGCCTACCAATGACCCGGTCACCCTGGGGTTTGCACACATCCTGAGTAAAGTCCGTGTGAATATCCGATCGGAAATAGACATCACAGAAGCAGAGTGGGAAGAGGCGGTTGTCTATATCGTGAATGCCGAGATGGAAGGGCGTATCGATCTGCGGGACGGTAGTGTGGAGACTGGAACGGGCAACCCCGGCGTCATCACAGCCACCCGGTCGCAAAATCCTCCCGAGGGCTACTCCATCTCCGCCGAG
>DALZBD010000042.1:0-13690 GCA_031977515.1 Bacteroides sp.
GACTGTTGAGGCAAACTATTATTCAGGTATATGGTTTACTTGTAGAGACGCAATACCTTACGTCTCATATACAAAGGAAAAAGCGAATCAACGGTCGACGTAGTTAATCAGAGACCGAAGCTGCCAAAAGCATCTATAATGATTTATTCGCGGAAAATCAAAACAATTTTTTAACCCCAAAAGTCTATGGAACAGCAGTTATCTTCTCGTCCCGGCCCTATCGGAATCTTCGACTCCGGATATGGGGGACTAACTATCCTGTCAAAGATCAGAGAGGCCATGCCCGGATATGACTACATCTATCTGGGAGATAATGCGCGCACTCCTTATGGGAGCAGATCTTTCGAGGTTGTCTATGAATTTACCCTGCAGGCTGTCCGTAAACTATTCGAAATGGGCTGCCATCTCGTGATACTGGCATGTAATACAGCCTCGGCCAAGGCGCTACGGTCGATCCAGATGAATGACCTGCCCCATATGGACTCCAACCGGAGAGTGTTGGGTGTCATACGTCCCACAGCGGAGTGTATCGGCACATTAACACGCAACAGACATGTGGGTATAGTAGCTACAGCCGGCACCATACGTTCCTGCTCCTATCCCATGGAGATACACAAACTCTTTCCGGAAATAAAAGTCAGTCAGGAGGCTTGTCCTATGTGGGTACCCCTTGTAGAGAACAACGAAGCAGAAAGCCCCGGAGCAGATTATTTTATCGAAAAACATCTCCGTCATTTGACTGAGCAGGATCCTGAAATAGATACTATCGTTCTGGGCTGTACCCATTACCCGCTGCTATTGCCTAAAATAAAAAACATGTTGCCGGATCACATACAGGTAATCGCACAAGGAGAATATGTGGCAGATAGTTTAAAAGATTACCTGCTACGCCATCCGGAGATAGATCACAAATGTACCCGTTCAGGCAGTTGTACTTTCTATACCACAGAGGCGGAGGATAAATTCATCGAATCCGCATCCATATTCCTGCATCAGGAAATCACCGTACAACGCATTACCCTCGAATAAGATTTCACCGGAATCTTTAAACAGAAACGATCATGAACCTGTTTCATACCCATAATTAAAAACAAACTCATATGAAAAAGTCTGTAGATAAACTCGTAGAAGTTTTTGCCGGATCGCCCTGGGAGGCCGAACTCATCAAAGGATTACTCGAAAGTCATGCAGTACCCGCCGTACTGAAAGATGGGATCCTGGGAACATTAACCCCTTACATCAGCCCGGAAGTGGCTGTGTATGTCAATCAGGAAGATTACGAGTCTGCCATGGAACTGATCCGTCAACGGGATAAGGAATAAGAGACTGTCGGTTGGCAAACGTCGTGAGCAAGGCTCCTTTCCTGTACACCCGGATGTCTGAGATAAGATCTTCCTGCGATATCTATTTGCAAAAACAACTACAGGATCGGCTTACATATTTACACAAAAAATCAGTCAGAAGAACCGGAAGTTACTTTTATGGTTCTATTTGACTACCTATACAACAAAAACTCCTATATTTGTCTTCCTAAAGTTTTTTGGAATGGAAAGACGTCTCTCACGCATCGCTGTTAAGATCGGAAGTAATGTCCTGACCCGTAAAGACGGAACTCTGGACGTGACACGTATGTCTGCGCTGGTAGATCAGATAGCGGAGTTGCATAAATCCGGAATAGAGGTGATCGTGATCTCCTCCGGAGCTGTCGCTTCGGGACGCAGCGAGATACAGTCTCCCCGCAAGTTGGACAGTGTGGATCAACGGCAGCTATTTTCCGCGGTAGGACAAGCCAAGCTGATCAACCGCTATTACGAATTATTCCGTGACCATGCGATCACAGTGGGTCAGGTACTGACTACCAAAGAGAATTTTGGCAGCCGCAGGCATTACCTCAACCAGAAGAACTGCATGACTGTGATGCTGGAAAACGAGGTGATCCCGATCGTCAATGAAAACGATACCATATCCGTAACAGAGCTGATGTTTACGGACAATGATGAATTGTCGGGCCTGATCGCCTCCATGATGGATGCCGAGGCGCTTATCATCCTGAGCAACGTAGATGGTATATACAACGGCTCACCCTCTGAACCGACGTCTCACGTTATTCCCCTGATATCCGCAGGACAGGATCTGTCTGACTTTATCCAGACTTCCGGCTCCAGTTTCGGACGCGGAGGTATGCTGACCAAGACTTCTATTGCCCGGAAAGTGGCGGATGAAGGTATACGGGTGATTATTGCCAACGGCAAACGGGATCATATACTGACAGACCTGGTGTATCACCCGGAGAAGACTGTATGCACCCGCTTCCAGGAGGCTCCCGAGCCTGTATCCAGTGTGAAGAAATGGATTGCACACAGCGAAGGATTTGCCAAAGGAGAGATTCATATCAACAAATGTGCCACTGAGATCCTTAATTCGGACAAGGTAATGAGTATACTACCTGTAGGTATCACTCACATTGAAGGAGACTTTGAGAAAGATGATATCGTTCGGATCATTACAGATGAGGGTGAACCAATAGGCATAGGAAAAGCGAACTACAGTTCAACGGAAGCTCGGAAAGTAATGGGCAAACACGGCAAAAAGCCGGTAGTACATTACGACTACCTTTATATTGAATCATGAAAGGACTTTATGAAATACGAAGAAATTTTTAAGACTGCCCGTGCAGCCAGTCAAAAGCTACTGCAAATAGAAGATACACAGATAAACGAGGTGTTGGATCGTCTGGCGGATGCAGTAATGCAAGAAACACCAACTATTCTGGAAGAGAACAAAAAAGACCTGGAAAGAATGGATCCGGCAAACCCTAAATACGACCGTCTGATGCTTACTGAAGACAGGTTGGAGGGTATAGCATCTGATATACGGAATGTCGCGACTCTTTCTTCTCCTGTGGGACATATCCTGTCGGAAACCACACGCCCCAACGGGATGAAACTGACAAAAGTTACCGTTCCTTTCGGAGTGATCGGGATTATATACGAAGCACGTCCCAATGTCAGTCTGGATGTCTTCTCTCTATGTCTGAAAAGTGGAAATGCCTGTATACTCAAAGGAGGCAGTGACGCAGAATATTCGAACCGTGCCATCGTGGCGGTGATCCATTCCGTATTGCGGGAAACAGGTATTGAGCCGGCTGTTGTACAACTGCTGCCTACTGAACGGGATGCTACAGCAGCCCTGTTGCATGCGGAAAGATACGTAGACTTGATCATTCCACGTGGCAGTAGCAACCTGATCCAATATGTGCGGCAGAATGCCAGCATCCCTGTAATAGAAACAGGTGCTGGAATTTGCCATACCTATTTCGATAAATACGGAGACACAGAGAAAGGAGCAGCTATCATCAACAATGCAAAGACGCGACGGGTAAGTGTTTGCAACGCACTGGATTGCGTATTGATCCATAAAGATCGTATAGAGGATCTTCCTGCATTGTGCCGGGAATTAATGGATAATAATGTACGTATCTATGCAGATGCGCCTGCACTTCAGGTGCTGCGTGGGAATTATCCGGATGAGTTTCTGCAACCAGCCACTCCGGAGAGCTATGGAACCGAATGGATGGATTATATCTTATCTGTCAAAACCGTACAGAATATCGAAGAGGCTATCGGGCATATCTCCGAACACAGTTCCAGACACAGTGAATGTATTGTAACGGAGAATGCTCAGAATGCCGCACTATTCAGAAAGATAGTGGATGCTGCCTGTGTATATACCAATGTATCTACAGCCTTTACAGACGGAGCACAATTCGGGTTGGGAGCAGAGATCGGCATCAGCACACAGAAACTGCATGCCCGTGGTCCGATGGCATTGGAAGAACTTAACTCTTACAAATGGACCATCGAGGGTGACGGTCAGATCAGAAATAAATAACTAAAATATATGCAACTATGAGGAATTTTACGAATGTACATGACATAGGAGACCTTCAGCAAGCCCTCCAGGAGGCTTTCGAAATAAAAAAAGAGAGATTTAAATATGTAGAACTGGGACGCAACAAAACGCTGATGATGATTTTCTTCAATGCCAGCCTTCGTACACGTCTGAGTACACAGAAAGCGGCAACCAACCTGGGTATGAATGTCATTGTCCTGGATATTAACCAAGGAGCATGGAAACTGGAGACAGAGCGTGGAGTGATCATGGATGGTGATAAACCCGAACATTTATTGGAAGCTATTCCGGTAATGGGATGCTATTGCGATATTATCGGTGTGCGTTCCTTCGCACGTTTTGAAAGCCGGAAAGATGACTACAACGAAGTAATCATCAATCAGTTTATTAAGTATTCCGGTCGTCCTGTATTCTCTATGGAGGCTGCAACGCGCCATCCGCTGCAAAGTTTTGCCGATCTTATCACGATCGAAGAATACAAAAAGGTGGATCGTCCGAAGGTAGTTTTGAGCTGGGCGCCCCATCCTAAGCCACTACCACAGGCTGTACCTAATTCTTTCGCCGAATGGATGAATGAAACAGATTATGACTTTGTCATCACTCACCCTGAAGGCTATGAACTTGATCCTTCATTTGTTGGAAGAGCGAAGGTGGAATATGATCAACTGAAAGCTTTTGAGGATGCTGATTTTATCTATGCCAAAAGCTGGGCTGCCTACTCAGGCGACAATTACGGCCAGATATTAAGCATGGATCGCAGCTGGACAGTAAGCGACCGGCAAATGGGTCTGACACGTAATGCATATTTCATGCACTGCCTGCCTGTACGCCGCAATATGATCGTTACCGACGATGTCATCGAAAGCCCTCAGTCACTGGTGATACCGGAAGCGGCCAACAGGGAGATCTCTGCAACCGTTGTACTGAAACGTATGCTGGAATCTCTCTGATCTCTTTTTAACTGACACGAACTACTATAAAGCGCAAGGTGAGTAGCCTTGCGCCACTTTTCCAGAATTTATGAAGGAGCGTTTTATCTGTTTGGGTATACTCCTGTTGATATGTATACAAAGCAGCATGGCTCAGGTATCCGATACTATCATCACACGCAGACACTTTTTACCTGAGGATATTATCAACAGTGAAGCCTATCGCATGACCCATATATCGTTACCTCTTATGGTGGTAGGGCTATCTACGATCAACACGGACAAACGATTCCGGTCTATGCGCAACTCTTATATACCGACTCTCCGGTTTCATTACGACGACTACCTGCAATATGCTCCGGCAGCTTTACTGGTGGGTATGAAAGTATCCGGAGTAGAAGGAGCCAGTACATGGGGCAAAATGCTTACTGCAGACGCATTCTCAGCAGGGATCATGGCTATCACAGTAAACACATTAAAATTAACTACCAGTCGCCTGCGCCCCGACAGAAGTAGTTATAACTCTTTTCCATCGGGCCATTCTGCCACAGCGTTTATGACGGCAACGATGCTGCACAAAGAGTACGGGCTAACGCGAAGTCCGTTCTACAGCATCGCAGGTTATTCTCTGGCTACTGCCACTGCATTGAGCCGCCAGCTTAATAACAAACATTGGTTCTCAGATGTCCTTGTAGGTGCGGGCATAGGTATTGTCTCTACGGAGATGGGATATTTCCTGGCCGATCAGATATTCGGGAGCAAGGGAAGAGTACGCAACGACAAGCAATACAAGCCTTACGTAATAGACAAAAAATACGGATATCTGGGGATACAAACCGGTTTTGGATTGAGAGGAAATATAAGACTCCCGCATTCTATTGAGATCGGAAAAGTACAGGGAGCTTATGCAGCATTGACCGGAGCAGGATACTTCAATGACCATTGGGGGATAGCAGGTAAACTCTCTTTCTCACAGGCTGCGCCGGAATTTAAATACGATACCTATTTTGAGGCAAATCCGAGCATAGGTTCACATGCCGATCAGATACTGATCAAATCGTTGACCTATAGCAATCTGGTAATAGGTATGCAATATTCTACTCAGGTTGTCCCGGGCATACATGCCGGAGGTAGTGTCATGGGAGGTTTGGGCTGGGCTGGGAATTACAGAATTGACCTGATCAGAGAAAATGATCTTTCCGAAGCCTATACCCTTTTCAAGTCCCATTCACATAGCATTCCCAATATCGATTTCAATTGTTACCTCGAACGATTTG
Organism: Bacteroides sp.; assembly: GCA_031977515.1. Taxonomy (GTDB): domain Bacteria; phylum Bacteroidota; class Bacteroidia; order Bacteroidales; family Bacteroidaceae; genus Bacteroides. Next base: position 6,119 of record DALZBD010000042.1, read on the forward strand.
TGAACACTCACATGGGAATAAAACTCTTTTTCAACTATAACCTTGGATTTGCAAACAACGTCTATGACTACCTTCCCGTAGGAAGTGATCCGATAACCGGAAAAAGCAGATTCAATATGCATAGTTTCACTTTCGGAGCCGAAGTGAGTGCTTTATTCTGGAGAAAATAACACCTTCTCAGAGCCTGTTTACATGTTGTTGGAATTTTTATTTTCTAAGAAGCAAGGTATTGCGTATCATAGATCAACGGTCGACACAGTCCATCAAATATCAGTGCGACCCACACAACGGACAGTATCAATTAAAATGAAACAGGCTCTCCATACAAAGCAGAAGGTATATAGTCAAAGCAGTAAGTCTCCGGGCCGTCGTACGTATGTAATGTGAAACAGATCTTTATCTCTCCCTCAGCGTCCTCCGCATACTGACGCAGCGGGATGGAAATGTATGCCTTTTTGTTATAAGCTTCCATATCTCCTGCCGCATCGTGATAAAGTGAAAGATCTACGGTAACACCCTGCTCATCTGTTACGACTTCATCTTCTATGAACCGGAAATAGTGAGAGCCAGACTGAGACTTTACCCAAATTACCAGATTCAGATAATCCTCTCCCATCCATATGCTTTGTAAAGTCACCGGATCGGTCTTCATCCCTCCTTCTATCCCGGACAAAGAAACGGGAATGCCTGTAATAATACTACCGACTGCATAGATCACCCCTTCTCCTGATTTCATTCCTGAATTCACCGAAGCATAGTTGCTCAACACACGCATACGTGTATGGGGCTCTATTACGGTTTGTGATTTGTCTTCTACAACATTTAAACGTTCTCCATCATCAGTGACAAAGGTTTGTAAAGTACCATCACTACCGGCTTCTATAGTGATAAGTTCCAGTTTCACGGAAGGATATTCATATTTATCCCCACTGCAGGCGCATAGTAGTGCGATACAACATCCAACCAGGGCTATTAAACTCTTATTCATGAGTGTGCCTTATTGTAATTAATCAATGGATTGGCATACATCCACAATATTTTCTCTCGCAGGAAAGGCATATCTCTATCAGCCAGCTCGATACGTCCCAACTGGATCTGAAGATAATCTTCAAAGGTCTCTTTTTCCTCAGTAGTGTAGAATGTAGAATTTCCCGTAGAAGCATTCAACAGATCATAAGCTATATAATTGCACGGATACAGCTGATAATTGCGATGAATGTGATGATCTATTAATGCTGCGACCTGAGCAAAAAGTTCTGATTTACTTAAAGACCGATCCAACTTTTGCAGTTCTTCATTGATACAGGGAGCAACACTGAAATGAATCCTGCCTTTATAACCGAACAATCCGGTCTTCATATTTTTCAGATCATCCTCTCTGGTCTTTTTATACTCAGGATTATCACGCTTCAACTGATATTCCTGTGCTTTCAGATAGTCACACGGATCGTATTCGTACGACAAGCTCAGCGGAGCGATATTTAGTTCTGTCAGCCGGTCAATAATATCACCTGTACCTCCCATAGACAACATTTTCAGAACGCTTTCCTGCGTCCGGTCGTTCGAGTCTTTCGCACGTCCCTCACGCTGAGCGATCCATACAGAATGATTCTTCTCTGTAATGGTATAATGAATGTAACGCGACATGCGGGCAGAAGATTCCAGCATCTGACGCATGGTCAGAGCCCGTTGCACAATAAACGCTTTATTGACACGGACCAGCTTGTGTATCCAGGGATATATCAACAGATTATCTCCAATAGCTATTTCCACCGTATCCATTCCCTGATCCACCAGAAGCACCGAAAGGAAACCTGAGTCCAGGATAATATCCCGATGGTTTGAAATGAAGGTATATGCTTTGTCACGCTCTTTGATCGCAGAAACATCCAGAGATATACCATCACTGTGATCGCGTACGATCTTTTGAAGAGCCGGATAACAAAATGCTTTCTGAAAATCCAGTTTGGTCTTACAGGTATACATCTTCTGAGTAAGCAATTCCAGAGGAACATCCGGAAATACAGCGGAAACCGCTTTCCGGAAATCAGGGTCAGCAATCAGTTCCTCATATATCTGAGGCAACTCTTCGTCGTGATACGGACGGATCTCATCAAATTCCGTTGTATTCATAACAAATCTCTTTTAGATGAATTTATCTTCTATTATATCGGCCATGACCTCCTGTATATCCAGTCCGGCTGCTCTCACTTGCTGTGGGATGAAGCTGGTAGCGGTCATTCCCGGATTTGTATTCACTTCCAGCAAATTGATCTTAGTTCCTTCTGTGATAATGTAGTCTACACGGATAATCCCCGCACATCCCAATATATCATAGATAGCAGAAGTCAACGATTGTACCCGCTGAGTGAGATCGTCCGAAATACGCGCCGGAGTGATCTCTTCTACCTGACCGTTGTATTTGGCATCGTAATCAAAGAAATCATTCTGTGTCACTACCTCTGTAATGGGAAAGGCCACAGACTTCTCACGGGTCTTATAACAACCACAGGTAATCTCACATCCTTCCATAAAAGCCTCTATGATCACCTCATCTGCTTCACGGAAAGCGGTCTCAATGGCAGTCTGTATCTGATCCGGTGTTTTCACTTTAGTGGTACCGAAACTGGATCCTCCGAGGTTCGGTTTGATGAAACAGGGCAGACCTATCTTCTCCACGACATCTGTATCAGTGATTTGTTGCCCTTTACGAAGTTTAAGAGACTCTGCCACACGCATACCAAACCCTTTGAGATAGTGATTGCAGGCAAACTTATCATAAGTAAGTGCCGAGGCCAATACACCGCAACAGGAATAGGGTATACGCAAAAGGTCGAAATACCCCTGCAGACGTCCGTCTTCTCCGGGCGTACCGTGAATAGTGATATAGGCAAAGTCAAACGTGATCCGCTTCTCCCCTACCATAAAGCTGAAGTCATTGCGGTCTACAGGTACTTTCTGTCCGCCGGGCAGACAGACTTCCCATCGTTTTTCCTGCATTTCCACAATATACGTATCATACTGTGTACGATCGATAAAAGAATAGACCCCCTGCGCGCTTTTGAGGGAGACAATCCATTCGGAAGTGTCACCTCCGGCTACAATGGCTATGGTTCGTTTCATTCTATATTTCTGTTGCTGAGATAGCCTCTCCACTTATCCAACAGTTGTGCCATATCCTCAGGAAGAGGGGAAGTGAAATTCATTTCCTCACCTGTCACAGGATGCCTGAATCCAAGCGTCATCGCATGCAACGCTTGTCGCGGACAAATGTCAAAGCAATTGTTGACAAATTGTTTGTATTTGCTGAAATGGGTACCTTTGAGTATCTCATGGCCTCCATATCTGGTGTCATTGAACAGTATATGACCTATATGCTTCATGTGAGCACGTATCTGATGTGTTCTTCCTGTCTCCAGGATACATTCCACCAGTGTCACATATCCCAACCGCTCCAACACCTTATAATGAGTAACCGCATGTTTTCCGATAGTCGGATCGGAAAATACAGCCATCTGCATCCGGTCTTTCGGGTCACGGGCCAGGTTACCTACAATGGTCCCCGAATCCTGCTCCACAGTTCCCCAGACCAAGGCATTGTACCTGCGACGGGTAGTTTTGTTAAAAAACTGAATACCCAGGCTGGTCTTCGCATCCGGGGTTTTGGCTACCACCAACAACCCCGAAGTATCTTTATCTATACGATGTACTAGCCCGACATGCGGATCATTGGCATCGTAATAAGGATTAAATTTCAAATGCCAGGCGATTGCATTGACCAGAGTCCCGCTATAGTTTCCATGTCCGGGATGTACCACCATGCCCGCCGGCTTATTGATAACCATAAGAAAATCATCTTCGTATACAATATCCAACGGGATATCCTCAGGAAGAACCAGATTATCATAGCGGGGCCGGTCCATCATGACAGTGATGACATCCCTGGGTTTCACTTTATAGTTACTCTTCACCGGACTACCATTCACCATTACAAATCCCTCTTCCGCAGCCTTCTGAATACGGTTGCGTGAGGAATTAACAATACGTTCAAATAGAAATTTATCTATTCGTATCAACGACTGTCCCCGGTCGGCCACCACACGAAAATGTTCATATAGCCCGTCAGCACCTTCGCGACCAGCCTCTATATCTTCCAGGCTGTCCTCCCACTCGTCGTGTAATTCCTCTGTCAACTTATCTGTCATGCTCCACTTTAAAACCAGGATTCTTCCGTCGTATCATTTTTTACTGAATCCACCTCGTAAGGCGACTCATATTCTTCGTCATGGGTGGTACCATCACCAACCATAAGGCTCAAAGTAGCACCCATAGGGGCTTTATCACCCGCCCGCAGAACTGATCCATTGTATTTTACTCCATAGACCCAATCCAACTCGCCCACGACGTTTTCAGAAGGTCCCATCCGGAAACCGGCACCGATCAGCATAGCCTGTGCCTGGCGATAGGAACTATTGTCAGAAACATCAGGAACCACCACCAACGGCACGCTCATCGTATTGATAGTCAGATAAATCGTACGGCCTTCTTTTACTTTCTGTCCGGCAGCGGGATTATAGTCGAGAATACTCCCGGCGGCCTTATCACTTATATAGACCGAATCGGAAACCACACAGTGCAGTTTATTCTTCTTCAATATATCAGTAGCTTCCTTCACTGTCATTCCTCTTACATCAGGAACTATAATACCTTCTCCATGACGTGTATACACATCCAGGCCCTTAAATACAATAAAGAACAGCATGACAGCAATGACAGCCATGGCTACTATATTCAACCAGAAGAACTTATTGGTTTTGAGCGAAAAGAACTCTTTGAGTGTCATGATTAATTATTCTATTAGTTTTCAAAGATACAATATTTGTTGGTACTTTCCATCAGGCTTAAAAAGAAATTAAGACTGTATGTTAACTCATTAACAGCATTTCTTGAAGTGTGTTTAAACTTCACCGCATTTTTTCATCTGCGACGAAAGAGTTTTTACTATTTTCGGGTACACCAACAAATCCGGTAACTAAAAACTATCCACCTGTATCTCACAAACAAAAAAGAAGCAAAGGCATCCTTTACTTCTTCTTGTTTATTTTTCCGATAAACGCTCTATAGCGTCCGGAAATTATTTTCCGTTGTATTCGTCAGAAACACTCAGTTTCTTTCTACCTTTTGCACGACGGGAAGCCAATACTCTGCGACCATTGGCAGTAGCCATTCTTTCACGAAATCCGTGCTTATTCTTTCTCTTTCTGTTAGAGGGTTGAAATGTTCTTTTCATTACGATATCTTGTTTTTATGTTATTATCTCACAATTCGGGTTGCAAAAATAGAGACTTTTTTTAAATTAACCAACAGATAACCCATTTTTACTCAAAAGATTTTGTGATTTTTATCTAATTGGATTACTTTTGTATCCGAATTCAGGGGCATATACCACTTGCTCTTCCTACGAATAATAAATTAATTCAAAAAATATGGCTACTACATCAGACATTAAAAACGGAATGTGTATCGACCTCGACGGACATTACTATTTCATTATTGAGTTCCTGCACGTAAAACCCGGAAAAGGCGCTGCCTTCGTACGTACCAAGCTGAAAAGTGTCACCAACGGACGTACTATTGACAAGACTTTCAACGCAGGTGTGAAGATCAATGAAGTACGTATCGAGCGTCGTCCTTACCAATACCTCTATCAGGACGATATGGGCTACAACTTTATGAATCAGGAGACATTCGAGCAGATCTCCATCCAGAAGGACCTGATCACTGGTGTAGACTTCCTCAAAGAGGGAGACGTGGTAGATGTGATAGCACATGCCGAATCGGAAACTGTACTTTACGCCGAGGTAGCTACCAAGGTAATATTGAAAATTACCTATACGGAACCGGGACTTAAAGGGGATACAGCTACCAATGCGACCAAACCGGCCACTGTGGAAACCGGTGCAACGGTACGTGTACCTCTCTTCATCAATGAAGGAGAAACCATCGAGGTGGATACCCGCGACGGTTCTTATGTAGGTCGCGTCAAAGCGTAATATTTCGGAGCCTGTTTCGTTTTTTGTGAGATCGCAGACCGACGAAATCAACACAGCGGTCGTCATTAGTTAAAACGCAGACAGTCCTTTCATAAGTAAAACAAACCTTATACGGATGATCCGTACAGCCTTTCCGACTGTTCCGGATCATCCGTTTTTATTTCTTCTACTATGTTTTATTCGGTGATCATTCCTGTCTACAACCGTCCGGAGGAAGTAGACGAGCTTCTGGATAGCCTGACACGACAACACTACAAAGATTTTGAAGTGATCGTCGTAGAAGACGGCTCTACCCTCCCCTGCAAAGAGATTGCAGAGAAATACACCGATCAATTACAGATCTCATACTATTTCAAGCCCAACTCAGGCCCCGGCACGTCACGCAACTACGGTGTGGCACGTAGCCAGGGAGATTACATGATCATTCTGGATTCGGACTGCATTCTTCCCGAAGAATATTTCGACGCTGTAGAAAAAGAGTTGCAAACGTCTCCATGCGATGCTTTCGGAGGGGGAGATCGTGCGCATGCATCATTCACGACTATCCAGAAAGCGATCAACTACAGCATGACCTCTTTCCTGACTACTGGCGGGATCCGTGGGGGAAAGAAGAAACTTGATAAGTTTTACCCCCGCAGCTTCAACTTTGGTATACGCAGACAAGTATATGAAACACTGGGAGGATTCTCGGCTATGAGGTATGGAGAAGATATAGAATTCAGTATCCGGTTGTTTAAAAGCCACTATACCTGCCGGTTGTTTCCCGATGCCTGGGTCTATCACAAACGTCGCACCACCCTGAAGCAATTTTTCCATCAGGTGCGGCACTCCGGAGAGGCACGTATTCATTTGTATAAGCTATATCCCGACACCCTGAAGCTGGTACACCTCCTTCCTGCCTTTTTTACGCTGGGAGTAGTTGTATTATTGCTTGGTTCCCTGGTCTGTATCTGGGCACTTTTGCCTTTGCTGCTTTTTGCCGGGATCGTTTGGATCGACTCTTCCCTCCGCAACCGGAGCCTGAAGATCGGGTTTTGTTCCATTGCCACATCGTATACTCAACTCCTTGGATACGGAAGTGGATTTTGGAAAGCATGGTGGGAACAGTGTATACTCAGAAAAAGACATAACTTCTAAATATTTTTTATATGTAAAGAAACAACCTTCATCAACAATATCTGATACTTAAGTGCCAAACCATTGGCAAACAACCTAACCCCGAAGTGGGGATCACCATCTCCCTTCCTTTTATTTAACCAGAACCATGGAAAACACAAAGAAACCCTGCAAAGATCTGCCTATCAACAAATGGGCGGAAGAAGACCGTCCCCGTGAGAAAATGATGACTAAAGGCCCGGCCATATTAACCAATGCCGAACTCATGGCCATCCTGATCGGTACGGGAAATACAGAAGAAAGTGCCATAGACCTGATGAGACGCATTCTGAAAGAGTGTGACAACAACCTGAATACACTGGGTAAATGGAATCATAGAGATTTTATAAAATTCAAAGGTCTG
>DALZBD010000043.1:0-13634 GCA_031977515.1 Bacteroides sp.
GGAAGCAATCTCTTTGTTGGAAAGATTCTCCTCCTTTTTCATCAGGAAGATCTTTTTAGGTATCTCTGCCAGATTTTCAATAAGCTGATTCAGGTAATTTTCGATGTAAGAGGTATTCAGTTCTTCAATCGTATTGTCTTCGAAAACTTCTGTTGCCTGGAGTCTGGAATCAACGAACCTGTTGTTCATGATGAGCCGTTCGGTCTCTTTGTACAAAAGATTCCGGGCAATCGTGTACAGGTAAGAAGAGAAATTCTTTTCCGCATCCAGCATCGCGCGTTTTTCCCATATAATAAGGAAGGCAGATTGGGTAATGTCCTTTGCCAGGCTTTTATCGGATGACATCAATGAAATAGAATTGTATAGTTTAGCACTATATCTTTCATATAGAAGTTCGAAAGCATGGACATTTCCCTCTTTCAATCTGGAAACCAAAAGATTGTCGTTGTTTTGTCGCATAGCACAAGATATAATATGCTAAGATACGAAAAAAAGATATTCGGTTAAGGATGTTTATAAAAACTATAGCCAAAAATTGTTTTTGAGGCAACAAATCAGATACGACCTCAAAGGCCGTTATTAACAAGAACCGCTTTGCTGATAAGGTAATTAATAGTAAATGAAATGAGTGGCTACTATATAGTTCGTATGGCTTACAAATGTTTTTCCACATATTTCCGCAGTCCGGTGAAATAGTCCACTCTGTCTTTTTCACCAGAGATAGATATGACGGTAGAAGATTGAATCAGCGAATGTATCCACGACTCCATGTTCTCTACAGTCTTTGTCTCGTCGGTATAGACATAGTTGAGATAAAACGCCTGAAACATGGCAATCTTTCCATAATCGCTTGTTACCAGGGTATACCAGTTCTGGATACTGGTATTGGATATACAGATAATGATTTGCTTTTCCGGATCGGTGCGGTATCCTTTTCTTGCGGTTTCTTCCAGGTCATCCAGCATCTCTTTGATCTCGTCCTTTAATAAAGCAACACCGTCTTCAGAGATAAGTCCGATGATCTGAAAGTAATGAATGTCTTCTATCAGGTCGCGTATGATATTGTTGCCGAAGATGAAAAATGTTTTTCTGAACCGGGACATAGTCGTCTGATAGTCGTCTGCGAACCCTGCAAACTCCTCACTATAGATCAGGTCTTCAAATCGCGTATAACGTGTCTCGTCATCATTCTGAAAATGTATCCATTTCAGATGATAGAGGTTTCTTAGTCCTACGTACGATAATATAAGAATATCCGGCAGCATATTGCATGCCAGCAGGAAAGAGTTGTTGGGAGAGGCGGCAGCCTTCCGGTATATGTCGAGCAGGTCGTATTTCAGCTTGAAGTCACTCTCCGTCAGTTTGTCGTATGTGTAATAGCACAGTTTCAGTAAAGAAGGAGTTTCGTTGGAGGTATTGAAAACTGTGGCCGGATCAAGAGGCACGGAGTGGATAAGTTCGTTCACTTCTTCCAGGGTGAATGGAATCTTTCCATCCAGTTTCTCCTGTATAACTTGCCCGTCCAATTGAAGGATCTCTTGCAACGATTGTAGAAGTTTCTCGTTGTCAGGAAAGGTTTGGTGCAGTGTGTGCGTTAACGTCGCATGTATGTCGTTTTTTTTCATAACCAGAAAAACTGTTTCGGCTGTAAAGATAGTCAAATTGGCAAAAGATTGTAATTTAAATCGCTAAAAAAGAGTTTTTTGTGTATGTGTTGTCTTTGTGGAAGAGTGGATTTCTTCCAAAGAGAAAAGTTTTCCTGTGAGGGGGTATCTGTACTCTCTCCTCATAGAAAAGGAAGGTTGTAACTTTTTTTGATAGGCTGTTGAGGTGAAAACCATACAGTGCTATTTTATTCACGTAATATAGATGAGAAAACCTACCCCCTTTTGTAGGTAATATGCTCTCCTTAAAGAAGCCAAAAAATACCCATAAAGTGTGATTGTAGGTTCTCAAATATTAAAGGAACTTTGCACCGTAAAAAAAATGTAAAGATCCGGCCTGTATTCTACAGGTTATATTTTTAGGATAATATAATAAGAATGAACACTATAAAATTCTACACAACACTTCTTACACTGTTGATCCCTTTGTTTGCTTTCGCACAAGGCAGACCTGTTCTTCGTGGTACGGTTACTAATTTCAATAAGGAGGCTATCGAGTATGCCTCTGTCTATCTGAAAGGAACTTCCTATGGAACCAGTACCGATCTGAAAGGAAAATTCCACCTCCGTGTACCATCAGGTACCTATACATTGGTAGTATCTACATTAGGATATGAAACTTCTGAGACTACTGTAGAGGTTAAAGGTGGTGGCGAACCAACCAATGTACATATCAGACTGAAAGACGCAAATGTTGGTTTAGAAGAAGTACAAATTGTGGGGTCTATGGTACAAAAAGTTAATCAAACGGCTTACAATGTTGTAGCAGTGGATGCGAAATCACTTCATAATAGCACATTGAATCTGGCTAATGCATTGGATCGGGTCTCCGGAATTAAAATTAAGGAAACAGGGGGTGTCGGTTCGGATATGCAGTTGATGATGGATGGCTTCAGTGGTAAACACATTAAAATATTTGTTGATGGAGTGCCACAGGAAGGTGTAGGAGGTTCTTTCGGATTGAATAACATTCCGGTTAATTATGCGGAACGTATCGAGGTATATAAAGGAGTAGTACCTGTAGGTTTCGGAACCGATGCTATAGGGGGAGTCATTAATATCGTTACGAAAAAGAATCAGAATCGGTGGTTTCTGGATGCTTCTTATTCTTACGGATCATTCAATACGCACAAATCTTATGTGAACTTTGGACAGACCTTCCAGAGTGGATTGACCTATGAGATCAATGCTTTCCAGAACTATTCGGACAATAGCTACTATGTACATACTTCTGTAAAAGACTTTGATACAGGAGCTATTGATAATATGCTGATAGAAAAGGTAAAACGTTTCCATGATAACTATCACAACGAAGCTGTCGTTGGGAAAGTAGGTGTCGTTGATAAAAAATGGGCAGATCGGCTGATGTTCGGTCTTACTTATTCCAGAATGTATAAAGAAATACAAACAGGTGTCCGGCAGGATATCGTGTTTGGTGGAAAGTATCGCAAGGGTTATTCTGTTATGCCTTCTTTAGAATATCGCAAACGCGATCTTTTAACCAAAGGTTTGGATGTGACTCTGACAGCCAATTACAATAAAAATATAACAGAGAATGTCGATACAGCCAGTTATGAATATAACTGGCGGGGAGACATGCGGAAAAGAAGATCCCCGGGTGAGCAATCTTATCAACATACCCGTTCAGACAATGATAACTGGAATGGTACTTTCACTGCTAATTATCGCTTGACTGAATCACATACTTTTACTCTCAATCATGTGATAAACATGTTTGAACGCTCCAACCGATCCATCCTGAAGAATACATCCGGAGACGCCATACCGAAAGAAACCCGCAAAAATATTACAGGGCTTTCTTATCGTCTGATGCCTGTCGAGCAATGGAATTTGTCAGTATTCGGGAAATATTATGATCAGTATATTGCAGGCCCTATTGCCACTACATCTGCACAGGATGCATATACACGAACTACTAATTCGGTGAGTGCCCTGGGGTATGGAGCTGCAGGAACTTATTTTATCCTGAGAAGTTTACAGGCAAAGCTCTCTTATGAGAAAGCCTATCGTTTGCCTACCAATGAAGAGATGTTTGGAGATGAAGATCTTGAAACCGGTGATCTGGGGATCAAACCGGAAAACAGTGATAACCTGAATTTTAATGTAAGTTATAACGAAACATTCGGAAAGCACTCTGTCTATCTGGAAGGTGGTATTGTGTATCGCAGTACAAAGGATTATATTCAGCGTACATTGGTAGACCTTAGTGGAGGTAAAACAGGGGCTACTTACGAGAATCATGGCCGTGTTAAGACCAAAGGTTACAATCTTTCTGCACGCTATGGATTTACCAATTGGGTAAGCGTAGGAGGTACTTATACTGAAATGAATGTACGCGATAATGTGAAGACCATAGCGGGTGGTACTACGCAGGAGAGTATGACTTATGGAGCAAGAATGCCTAATATTCCTTACCGTTTTGCAAATGCCGACCTTACGTTCTTCTGGCGCAATCTGGGTAAAAAAGGCAACATATTGACTGTTATCTATGAAAACAATTACATGCATAGTTTTCCGCTCTATTCGGAAGCGTTGGGCAGTAAGAGTGAATTCGTTGTTCCTACACAGTTTTCACACGATCTTACGTTCTCGTATAGTGTAAAGAACGGACGCTATAATCTTTCATTTGAATGCCGCAATTTTACAAATGAGAAGTTATATGATAATTTCAGCCTGCAAAAAGCCGGAAGAGCTTTTTATGGTAAAGTAAGAGTCTATTTTGGTAACTAAAATATAATAAGCATTACAGATTACTTCTAATAACTATTATACTTAAAGATTAAATAAAGATGAAAAATGAATTTTTTAAAGGCCTTTTTGCCTTTTTGTTAATGGGATGTTTTTTTATTTCATGTGACGATAACAACGGTTCTGGTCCGGATGATGAGGATGATAAAAATGAATATCTGCCCAAAGGGTTCCAGTTCTCTTTTTTAGATGTAGATGCGGAAACATTTGTTACCAATAAAAATGTGCTTTACAGTGAGAATTTCCTGGGCAATGGTGAATACGTTACACTGGCGGGATTTCTCCAGAGAGATAGCAAGATTTTTTCGGCCCCTATCCCTATGGGATTGAGTCAGTATGGAGTATTGGCCAACAAAGGAGAGTATGTGCTCTACCCGGAATTGGTGAAGACTGAATCCGGTGGTAGCGGTAGTGGTGCTTATTCGGAAGGTGAGTTGCAATGGACGCAGTATCCCGATGAAGCCTGGATCGCTATTTATAATGATATGACTTTCGAAAACCCGAAACTGATCAAAACCGATAAGATCAGTTACGCTTGCGGGCGTAGCAGATCACAATACTATCAGACAATATGGGCTGCAGACAACGGTGATATCTATGTCTTCTCTCCCAGTTATGCCAAAGCAATGAGCGAAAAGGTACAACAAACTACGTTAAATGCGGGAGTAGTACGTATCAAAGCCGGAACCGAAGAATTCGACAGTAGTTATTATTTTGATATCGAGAGTGTATTCGGTGTTTCTTTCCTGCGTTGCTGGCATATTGCAGAGGATTATTTCATGTTGCTGATGTATGATAAACCAGTAACTGAATCTGACTTTGCTGCTACCGATCTGGCAATTTTTAAAGCAGAAGATAAGAAACTGACTTATGTGACAGGTATGCCTGAAAAGATCAGTGGATATGGAAACGATCCGTATGTGGAGAATGGTATTGCCTATGTAGCTGTAACCGTTACTGATGGTCAACCTGCAATTTATAAAATTGATCCTTCCACTTCTGCTGCTACCAAAGGTCTGACTGTAGATTGTACTCAGATCAGTGCTGTTGGTAAATTGAGTAATGCAAAAACAGAAGAATATGTTATTTCTGCACTGGGAGGTCCATCCGGAAGTGAAGCAAACTATTTAATTACTGCTGAGACGCTGGATAGTGGGACTGAGAGCATCAGTGGGAATGGACTTACTACAGATACCGGTACATTCTGGGTATACTACCAAGATAAATATCTGTATCGTCTTGTTTATAATCAGGGTAATGCGGGAGTGTCGTCTTCCTACCTTCTGAGCGATGAAGATAACGAGCCTGCATCACGCAGATATACCTATGAGATCAAAAGGTTTACATCTATGGGTATTTATGATAACTACATTATCACTTCTTCTACCGGAGATATCACTACTGACTGATCACTTTCCGAATCAGGAAGATATTCTGTAGACTGATACATGACGAAAGTTTATATCGTATTATTTTTCCTCCTGCTCCCGCTAATCATGCGGAGCCAGGAGGAAATCTGTATAGGTAAAAAGCATACGCTGTACTCCACTGTTTTGCAGGAGGAAAGAACCTACTGGGTGCATTTGCCTGAGAATTACCAACAGGAAGCAGCGCAAAACTATCCGGTGATTTATCTGCTGGATGGAGATTCATACTTCCATGCGTTGGTCGGCATCCATAAAGCATTGGCTTCCGGCAGAGGGAAATTCATGCCACCTTCTATAATGGTGGGCATACTGAATACGGACAGAACCCGTGATCTGACACCTACTGCTTCGGCTGCCGGACGCGATGGAAAGGTTACTCCCGAGGCGAAACAGCAAGGCGGGGGAGGAAAGATATTTACGACCTTCCTCACCGAAGAACTACGTAGTGTTATAGACAGTACCTACCGGACAAACGGACAAAATATGCTGATAGGGCATTCGTACGGTGGGCTTTTCACCTTAAACACCTTCCTCAGGCACACCCAACTGTTTGATGTCTATCTGGCTCTCGACCCCAGTTTGTGGTGGGATCAGGGACGATTATGCAAAGAAGCAGAAAGTCTGATTCAGGGAAAAGACTTCACCGGCAAAAGCCTGTATGTGGGAGTGGCGACTAAGAAGCGTACCGACAGGGTAGATATACACCACAACACAGTGAATTATTTGCTGGAAGAAATATTACCACAAGCAGAAAACCTGCGATATTATAGTAAATCATTCCCGGAAGAGAATCACGGAACAGTAGTCATTCCGGGCATATATGATGGGATTAAACAATTATTCGGACAATGAAAAAAATATTTCAGAAACTACATCTATGGCTCTCGATCCCTTTCGGGTTGGTGATCTCTATCTTGTGCCTGACAGGAGCGTTACTGATCTTTGAGAGTGAGATTAAAGAATGGTGTCAGCCTTCTCTGTACAAGGCAAGCATGGCAACAGAGAATCCTTTGCCTGTGGAACAGCTGATCCCTCTTGTGAAACAACAACTACCCGACTCTATCGCTATCTCCAGTGTACAGATCCCGGCAGATAAAAGTAACAATTACCGCATGGGTATGACAGGGCAGGGACGTACCTCTTTGCTGGTAGATCCTTATACCGGAGAGATCAAAGGAAAAGTGACACCTTACGAGAAAGGGTCTTTCTTCTCTTTTGTCAGACGCCTGCACCGCTGGTTTCTGTTTCAGATGAACCGTGGAGAAGGTATTGCGTGGGGAAAGATGATTACCGGTACTTCTACACTGGTATTTGTTTTTGTGCTGATTACCGGCTTGGTGATCTGGGTTCCTAAAACAATGAAAGCACTAAAAAACAGATTATCCGTCAAGACCGGAAAAGGTCGCTTCCGTTTCTGGTACGATACCCACCTGGCGGGAGGTATGTATGCGCTCATCTTTTTGCTGGTGATGTCTCTTACGGGACTGACCTGGTCTTTCGCGTGGTACCGTACCGGATTCTATAAAGTATTTGGTGTGGAGACCACACAGAATGCCGGACATGAACAACCACAGCAGGCGCAGTCTGCTCCTCAGCAAGGTAATCACGGCCGTCCGGAAGGTGGTGAGACACGCGGAGAGCAGCTTGCCGGGGAGGAGCGTTCGCGGGATGCACTGGAGAGAGAAGAAGGGGAGAGACCTCAGCATGAAGAGAGTGTACAGCAGGAAGGTACAGAAAGAGGTGAGAAGCCTGAGAGAAAACAACGCCCGGCTGGCGAAGGTCGTCCGGAGGGTGCTCCCGGCAGAGGTAGCCGTCCGCAGGGTGAGGGCCGTTCCGAAGACAAACCTGAAAGAGGTGAACGTGTCGAAGGAGAAGATCGTCCGCAACAGGAGACTGGTGAGAGAACGGGTCGCCCGCAAGGTCAGGCAACTGCACAGGCTACCGGTGAAGAGCGTTCTTCCCGCGGAGGCGGTGGAGGTTCTCGCGGAGGCAGAACTGCTGAAGTTGATTACGCGCAATGGACCAAAGTAGCCGCTGCCTTGAAGGAACTGAATCCTTCCGGTAAGAGTATTTCCATACAGAACGGTACTGCGACTGTCTCTATCAATCGTACCGGTAATACCCGCGCATCCGATCGCTATACATTCGATGCCCGCACCGGTGAGATCACTGACGTGCAATACTACAAAGATCAGGATAGATCTGCCAAGATGAGAGGATGGATCTATTCGGTACATGTTGGTTCCTGGGGAGGGATAACTACTCGTATACTCTATTTTATAGCCTGTCTGATCGGGTTTTCTCTGCCATTGACAGGATATTACATCTTCCTCAAGAAGAGATGGAAGAAGTGGAGAAAGAAAGGCAATGCGCAGGTAGCCTGAGTCCTTTGCTATTTTTTTTGAGACGCAACGTACCAGCGTCTCTACACCGTTTGTGTTTTCTTTTGAAGGTGATACAGTTGTCTTCGAAAATGATACACTTGTAGAGACGCAATACTTTGCGTCTCAAAAACAAAGAAACAACAAACCGCGACCCCTTACTAAAAGAAGAATAAAAACATCATTTCTTCTTTTGCAGCAAAATGCGAAAACGTTTTGCCACAAAACACATTTCCCTTTCGCAGCAAGAGGAATATCCCTTTTTGCTGCAAAATAAAAAAGTAGTAAAAGATAGTTCTTTCCGATGGGGAGAGCTATTTTTTTTGTCTGATCATGAATTCGCACGCAGGTATAGGGCGTCAAGCAGAATAGTATTAGCATTTGATAAAAAAGTGTAGCCCCTTTCTGTGAGTGTTCCACTACCTTTGGAAAAACTTCCGTAGCGCGTGGAGAAGACAAAATATTGCTTTATCTTTGAGTCTGATCATTCTAATCTGAGAATAATGAAGATAAGAAATACACGTATCGATGAGATAGACAAAGTAATGGACATCTACCGCATAGCGAAAGAATTTATGTCTCAGTCCGGAAATGCCGGTCAGTGGGAAGACGATTACCCGTCCCGTGAGCTTATTTTGCAGGATATCCGCAGTAGATACAGCTATGTCTGTACAGACGATGAGGAGGAACTCCTGGGTACATTCTGTTTTATGCCCGGACCGGAACCCACTTACCGGATCATTGACAACGGACACTGGCTCAACGAAGAATCCTATTGTGTGATTCATCGTCTGGCGGCTACGGGAAAAGTGAAGGGAGTAGCCGATCGTTGTTTCGGCTGGTGTTTCCATCAGTGTGGCAATGTCCGGGTCGATACGCATCGGGACAATAAAGTGATGCAGCACATCCTCAGCAAGCACGGCTATGTGTACTGCGGCATTATCTACGTACGTGACAGATCGGAGCGACTGGCTTTCCAGAAGGTGCAGTGATACGGGAAGCTTTTCCTGAACCGCTTGCGGAAGAAGGCCTCCTGTAAATCGATGACCGGAGATAAGACTGTATAACCTTACAAAATAAAAAGATGATGAGAAACTATCTGTGTTTGTTGTTCACAGTATTGCTCCTTGCAGCATGTAGCACACCGGAGAGCCGTCAGCGTATTTCACTGGCCGGAAGTTGGGCGTTTCAACCGGATCCCGAAGGGATCGGAGAAGAGCAGAAGTGGTTCAATCAGGTATTGGAAGACTCTGTGGAACTGCCCGGCACGATGGATACCAACCGCAAGGGAGAGCCCAATACGGACTTTGAAGAGACCACTTACCTTTCCCGTGAATTCCGCTATGCGGGCAAAGCCTGGTATCAGAAACAGATCCATATCCCTTCGGATTGGGAGGGTAAGGCTGTACACCTGAAACTGGAACGTACCCGCGCGACCAAAGTATGGCTGGACGGACACTATATGGGTGCTTCCGGTCTCCTCTCGGGCGAACAGGTTTATGAACTGAACGGATTCATTACTCCCGGCACACATACCCTCACCATCCTGGTGGACAATGGTGAAACTCTGCCTCCGCAGATCCTGGATAGTTCGCATGCCTGTACCGAATCTACCCAGACCAACTGGAACGGCATTATCGGAGAGATCGCTCTGGAGACAAAACCGTATTACCACATCCGGGATATACAGGTGTATACCTTACCGGAGGATGATACGACATCCATCGAAGTAGAGATTCATCTTTCGGAATCGAGAAAAAACTTTAGGGAAGCTGCCATCACACTGGATATACAATCCTTCAATACAGCAAAGAAACATCGTGTGAAGATACAGCACGCTGCCACGCTGGACGAGGGGACAGTCCGCATTAAGGTTCCGATGGGCGAAGACAGGCTGCTCTGGAGTGAATTCGATCCGGCTCTTTACCGGCTCACTGCTACTGTGAAAGGTGCAGGCATGGACGACCGGGAGTGCGTTGTCTTTGGTATCAGGGATTTCAAAGCAGAGGGAACACAATTTACCATCAACGGGCTGACTACTTTTCTGCGTGGCAAGCACGATGCCTGTGTCTTTCCACTCACCGCACATACGGCCATGGATGTGGAGACCTGGACGGAATATTTCCGTACGGCCAAAGCATACGGGATCAACCATTATCGTTTTCACTCCTGGTGCCCGCCCAGGGCCTGCTTCGAGGCTGCCGACCGGGAGGGGATCTACCTGCAACCGGAACTCTCGTTCTGGGGATCTTTGCAGAAACAGGACTCGGTGTTGTATCATTTTCTTCTTAGGGAAGGAATGGAGATACACCGGCAATACAGCAATCATCCTTCGTTTGTGATGTTTGCCATCGGCAACGAGCTGTGGGGCGAGCAGGAAGATATGAAGGACATGATTGATCAGTTCCGTGCCAGGGAGCAGCGTCATCTGTATGCTACGGGCTCCAATAATTTCCTCGGATACAGGGGCCCGGCAGAGGGAGACGATTATTTCACAACCTGCCGGGTACCGGGGGATAATGTCTATGCCAACCATACCCGTGGTTCGTTTTCTTTCGTAGATGCCGAAGAAGGAGGGTATATCAACAATACCTATCCGAATACAGAGATGGACTTCCGTGAGGCGGTAGAGCAGTGTTCTTTGCCGATCATCGGGCACGAGACCGGGCAATTCCAGATCTATCCGGACTACCGGGAGATGGAGAAATACACAGGAGTATTGAAGCCCCGAAATTTTGAGGTCTTCAGAAAGCGTCTCGAAGAAGCAGGTATGGCCGATCAGGCACATGATTTCTTCCAGGCTTCCGGCAAATGGGCAGTGGAACTTTACCGGGCCGATATCGAAATGGGACTGCGTACACCCGGACTGGCCGGATTCCAACTGCTCGACCTCCAGGACTATCCCGGTCAGGGATCTGCTTTCGTAGGTATGCTGGATGCGTTCATGGAGAGCAAAGGGCTGATCTCCCCCGCAGCGTGGCGGCAGTTTTGCAGCGAGGTAGTACCTTTGCTGGTGATGCCTAAGTATTGTTACACGGCAGAAGAGTCCTTAAATGCCCGTGTAGAGATTGCCAACTATTCGGCAGGAAGTTTGTCGGATACTTCACTCTACTGGACACTGGCAGATGCATCGGGTACTGTGCTGGATAGCGGTAATTGGGAGTTGCAGGTACCTCAGGGTTCTCTCACTTCTGTCGGTACTATTTTATCGGATCTTTCCCGGGTCAGAGAGGCTTCTAAACTCATCCTTACCCTTGACATTGCAGGCACTCCGTATAGCAATCAGTATGCGTTGTGGGTCTATCCGACCAGAAATAGCGGATCGGTAGACGATGATTTGGATGTAGTTTACCAATTGGATAACAGCATGATCTCTGCTCTGGAGCAGGGAAAGAAGATCTTATGGTTCCCTTCTTTAGATTCTTATCAGGAGGTCACGGTAGGCGGACTGTTTCAGACCGATTACTGGAACTACCGTATGTTCAGGTCTATTGCTGAGGGAGTAGGTAAACCGGTTTCGCCCGGTACACTGGGATTGCTGATGGATCCGCAGCATGCGGTCTTCCGGAAGTTTCCTACGGAAATACATACTAACTGGCAATGGTATCCGATAGTGAAACAAAGCCGTCCCTTGATTCTCGATCGTCTTTCCTCCGGGTATAAACCGTTGGTGCAGGTCATCGATAATGTAGAAAGAAACCACAAACTGGGGCTTATCATGGAGTTTCGTGTGGGAGAGGGAAGCCTGCTGATCTGTATGTCTGATCTGAAGTCCGTGGCGGAATATCCAGAAGCACAGCAGCTGTATACTTCTCTGATCTCTTACATGGACTCCGATGATTTCCGACCGGAGTGGGAGATGAGTGTAGAGGAAATAAAAGAGCTTTTCTCCACGCCTGTTGAGACCAGTAGGATCCGTACATTGGGCAATATTTCTTACGAGGAGTGAGCGTAGATTGATAATGACGACCGATTATGAAGAGAGACAGGTATCAGTTGTAATGTAGTGTCGTGTGCACATAAATCACATATGACATATTGATTTGCACCCCATAGGTTGGACACAAAAGTTTTTTGATGGATATCCATTAACCTGTAGATACGCAATACCTTGCGTATCTACAAGTATATATTTTCTCCTTCCGGAAATATTTCCGGAAGGAGAAAATATATAGAAACCTATTGATTCATATCAGCCGGATCTTATTCTACCGGGGTGTGATTATACGTATGTGAGTGAAGTTCGTTAATTCTGTTTCTTGGCATCAAAATAGCGGATCAGCAAATATACCTGTTTATTTACATTAGCCATTCTTCGGAGCAGCGGTTCCCAGGGCTCATACTCACTGTCAAACACTCCTTTGTTGGAGTCCCGGTTGGACGGATCGGTGGTCAGGTCCTGCGGATCGTTGTCCTGATAGCGAAACCAGTGCCAGCCCACGGAGTGGGGATTGCGCAGCAATTCAATAGTGAAGTTCTCGTAGAAAAGTCCCCGGTCGTTCTGTGTCGGTACGTTCCATCCGGCGCCCGTCTCGTTGGGCAGTCCCGAGTCTTCTCCTTTCGTATACCATTCGGTGATCAGGAACGGTTTTCCTGCCCATTCTCCCCATTGGTTCATCTGCTCCTGTTCGGGCTGCCACTTGCGGTAGTGGTTGATAGAGACAATGTCCATGTACTTCCCTGCCACGGCAAAGATATGCGGGTTGGTCAGCTCCTGATTCTTCTCCTGATTGAAGCGACAACCCAGATACAGATGATTCGGATCTGCCTGGCGCAGGGCGGCAGTCACCTTCTTCATATACGTCTCAAAGAAATACGCGCTGAACTCCAGCCGATCTTCTTCGGTGATGTCTTCCACACCGGCATCTTTTCCTTTGCGTGCATCCAGCCATTCCTTAGCGGCGATGTATCCCTGCTCGTCTTTGGCAAGCAGGTTCAGGTGGCGGTCCAGTGCATCCGTATACCAGGGCAGTTCGTTGTCTGTGAAGTATCCCAGCAGGTACGGATCGTCTTTGTAACGTGCCAGCGGAGCAATTGCTTTCTCTACGTATTCGTCAAACTCCTTGTCAAACACCATCGGCAGGTCGAACCGATATCCCTGCCACCCCGCTACGGGATAACTGCCTCCGTACCGGCGCACGTGCTGGTTGCGGTAGCTTCCCATAGGGCTCACGATCACCGTGTATACAAGCGGATGATCGCTCGCGCGTATCTCTTCCACGGCAGACCAGGCGCCCGCCCCGTTGAAACCGTATTTCCGCAACCGTTCCGACTCAGCAGCAGCCCAGGCCGCACCCGTTCCGAATTTCTCCGCAAAGGCTGCTTTCTGTCGCTCCGAAGTTCCTGGCCCCATCGCCACTATGGCCCGGTGGTGGAAAGGATACCCCTGCGGA
>DALZBD010000044.1:0-13509 GCA_031977515.1 Bacteroides sp.
GGGTAAAATATTTAAAGCTCAGCAATATTTCGAACTGGATGCTTACGAGATCGCTCTCAATGGTGACAGCATCACTTCCATGGGATTCCTTGAAGTTGCAGATAAATACAGCGGTACAAAAACCGCTAATCTGGCACAAGCCTACATCGGACTCTGCTACCAGAACCTGGGAAGATACGAAGAAGCAGTGAAAGCACTTGACAAGTTCAATGGCAACGATCAGATGGTCGCTCCCGCCATTCTCGGAGCAGCAGGAAACTGTTATGCAGAGCTGGGACAGCTCGATAAAGCCTCCTCCATGCTGATCAAAGCAGCGGATAAAGCCGACAACAATACGCTGAGCCCTATCTACCTGATCCAGGCCGGAGAGATCCTGGTGAAACAAGGTAAATACGACGATGCGATCAAAGCCTATACAAAGATCAAAGACCACTATGCGCAATCCTTCCAGGCGATGGATATCGATAAATACATCGAACAAGCCCGGATGCTCAAGAAATAAACAAGGATAGCCTCGGGCTATATTTGTAAAAGCTATCCCTTTCTGGGATAGCTTTTTTTAAATCAACAAAAAGCAGACCTGCGGCAGAACTTTCCCCCTTCCGGGATTGTTGACAGGCAAATCCATTTCATCAGCAAAAGATACTACAAAACATCCCTTTATACATATTATATATGGCAACAGCTTTTCATAATCTATCCGACTACGACTTCAATTCGGTTCCGGACGCAGAAA
This sequence comes from Bacteroides sp., assembly GCA_031977515.1. Taxonomy (GTDB): domain Bacteria; phylum Bacteroidota; class Bacteroidia; order Bacteroidales; family Bacteroidaceae; genus Bacteroides. The sequence continues at coordinate 737 of DALZBD010000044.1, forward strand.
ATATGCGCTTTGGTATTATCGTTTCCGAATGGAACAGCGAGATCACAGGAGCACTGCTCGAAGGTGCGGTACATACCCTGCGCAAACACGGAACCAAAGAAGAAAATATCATTGTAAAAACAGTTCCCGGCAGCTTCGAGCTTATCTATGGAGCCAACCAAATTGCCAAATGCGGAAAGGTAGACGCAGTGATTGCTATCGGCTGTGTAATCAAAGGAGATACTCCTCATTTTGACTATGTATGTATGGGCACAACTCAGGGAATCGCGGAGTTGAATGCAAGCGGCGAAATACCAGTGATTTACGGGCTGATCACCACGCTGGATATGCAGCAGGCACTGGATCGGGCTGGAGGCAAGCTCGGAAACAAAGGAGATGAATGTGCAATTACAGCAATAAAAATGATTGATTTTGCTTGGAGTTTAAAATAAAGTTCGTATATTTGCATTCGCAATTGAGAACGAAAAAACTTTCTTGCAAAAAGGGCAAATACCAGAGTGGCCAAATGGGGCAGACTGTAAATCTGCTGGCTTACGCCTACGGTGGTTCGAATCCATCTTTGCCCACAAAAGATGCGGAAGTAGCTCAGTTGATAGAGCATTAGCCTTCCAAGCTGAGGGTCGCGGGTTTGAGCCCCGTCTTCCGCTCTATAGAGAATCTGAGAAATTAGATTCTCTTTTTTTATTTTAACCCAAACACTAGCTGCCACTATGAAACCTTCAGACACATCCCGCCAGGATGTACTTAAACTCTCCCATCCCCCGCTACCTGTAGTGCGTATAGGTTTTATAGGCTTAGGCAATCGGGGATTGCTCACGCTGGAACGCTACATGCACATCGAAGGAGTAGAGATCACGGCTCTGTGCGATCTCCGGGAAGCCAACCTCCAACAGGCTCAACAGATCCTTACCAGGCATCAACATCCCCGGGCCACCCCCTATTCCGGTACAAACGGTTGGAAAAAACTGTGTGAAGATAGTGGCATCCATCTGGTATTTATCTGTACCGATTGGCTCAATCACACCCCAATGGCTGTATATGCCATGATGCACGAGAAACATGTAGCCATCGAAGTACCTGCGGCCATGACAGTGGAAGAGTGCTGGCAACTGGTAGAATCCGCGGAAAAACAACGCCGACATTGTATGATGCTCGAGAATTGTTGTTACGACCCCTTCACACTGACCACTCTGAATATGGCCCAGCAAAATATCTTCGGAGAGATCATGCATGCGGAAGGAGCCTATATCCACGACCTGCGGCAGATCTATTTTGCAAGGGAAGACGAAGGAGGTTTCCACAAACAATGGAATCGCTCCTACTCCATGCACCATACGGGCAACCCCTACCCCACTCACGGGCTTGGCCCGGTCTGCCAGATCCTGAATATTCACCGGGGAGACCGGATGACCCACCTGGTCTCCATGTCTACTCACCAGGCGGGAATGACGGCATACGCAAAAAAGAAATTTGGCCCCGAGTCACCGGAAGCAAAACACTCCTATCGCATGGGAGATATGAACACCACCCTCATCCGCACACAACAGGGGAAAAGCATAATGATCCAATACAACGTTTCCTGCCCCCGTCCCTACAGCAGGTTACACACCATCTGCGGCACAGAAGGATATGCGCAAAAATACCCCACCCCTACTCTCTGCTTGGACAGATACCAGAATCCTCTTCTGCCAGATCAACAGAAGCAACTACTTAAAGAATACGAACACCCCTTTACCACGCATATTGGCAGGCAGGCTCACATCCGGCAATTACCCAATGAAATGAATTACATTATGGACTATCGGCTGATCTACTGCCTGCGCCATGGCCTCCCCCTGGACCAGGATGTATACGACGCGGCCGAATGGTCGTGCCTGACCGAACTTACCGAACGATCGGTACTCTCTGGAAATATGCCGGTAGAGATCCCGGACTTTACACGGGGAGCCTGGAACAAACTTCCCAGGTTGGAGTTTGAAGGAATTCCGACATAAATGCCCATCCTGTTTTTAAAACGGGAAATACAAAATAGGATTATTCCATGTAGTCCTGAGACGCAAAGTATTGCGTCTCTACAAGTAATCACATTCAAAAGAACACACAGGTAGAGACGCAATACCTTGCCTCTCCCATAACCTTCAGTCTACGTCTTCAATGCTTTGCATCCTTAAAAGCAGATGGACAGCCGAATCAACAAGAACACGGAATAAAAACAGAAACTAACTTTTACCCGAGATCAGCCTCCAGCTCACGCCGCAACCGTTTCAACACTTCATTGATATGCCTTTCTACCGTTTTAGGTGTAATTTCAAGTTTTGCAGCAATCTCTTTGTAACTCATTCCCTCGTTACGGCTCAGGTGGTAGACCTGTCGCTGACGGGCAGGCAGCATATCCACCACCCCCTGCACATACTGCCTGAGATCTTCTGTTTCTACCTCCTCTCCGGCAGTGCCATCCAACACCTCCCATGCGGAAGAGATGGTCTCCATCAAATACTGTTCGTTGAAGCTTTTTCTGAATCGATTGAAAACAATGTTTCTCGTCATGATAAAGAGGAAACCATTCGGTTCCTGCTCTTCATCCAGCAATGAATGACGCTCCCATAATCTGATAAAAACTTCCTGTACAACCTCTTCCACGTCAGCTTCAGAAGAAATATACAAACGGGCAAATCGATATACCTGCGCCCAGTGCCGGGTGTAGAAAAGTGAAAAAGCGGCTTTATCTCCCTGCTTCACATTTAATATTAAATCCCTCTCCTTCATCATTTAAAATAAATTATTTTAATTGACCTGCAAGCCTAAATAAGGAGCATACAATAGCATACACCTTATTTTACATGCGAAAAATAAGAGTTGGTATTAAAAAAGCAGAAAGGATAGGCTTCATCTATGCGGGATAGATCATGAAGCATAAGGACTGTACAAATATACGAAGAATATACGGATTATACATGGAGTTTATCAGAAAAAGATAGAATATGTCTGTGAAAGTGAGCCGAAATGATCTCATTTTATATATTCACAATACAGATCAGATAAATATTTTCTTCATTATATGATTGTTTTTTTGCCGGAAAGTGGGGGTATCCACTCAAACAAGTGTATTTATTATAGATAGGGATAGTTTGAAGGGAATCAGATTATGGAGCAGAAAAAGAATGAAAAGAATGTCTTTATTGGAGAGGACTGGGGATTTATAGAGAATATCTGTAAAACGTCCCTGATAGAAAGTTATATGAAAGTCAAATGGGATACTCATTCGGAAGAGATCCCGGATAAAGACACAGAAGAGAGAATCCGGCGGAGAATCATGCAGGAGATAAATGACTGCACTGAATAACTGTCAGAACAAACCGTATTTTGAGAAGAGAATATATATGATCCTGTTTTGTTACTTTTTTCAACTTGTTAGTGCCGGGCTATGCCCCCCTTCCGGTCCGATAACTGATCTTTCAAGTTAAGTTATGGGCCGGAAGTTACAAGTAAAAAAGTATAGAAAAGGATGGAAAAGAAATAATAACCTGGAAATGTGATAACCAGACAAAACCTGATCAACTAACTACTAACAAGTATTATTATGAAAAGAGTATTTAAGTATTCATTCTTACTCCTGAGCATTCTTCTGATAAGCTACGGATGCAGTACAGGAAACAAAGAAGAACAAAAACGTACACCCATCGCTGTACTGACACCCGAACGTCCGGCCGGACAACAGGATGTGATCAATCTCACTACCCCGCCCATGGAAGTGGTACGTGTCGGATTCATTGGCCTGGGAATGCGTGGCCCCGGTGCAGTCACCCGTTTTACTTATATCCCGGGAGTAGAGATCAAAGCTTTGTGTGATCTTCACGAAGACCGTGTGGAAAAATCGCAGGAAAGATTGGAGAAAAGAGGCTTCCCCCGTGCCACCGCTTACTATGGCAGCGAATACGCCTGGAAAGAAATGTGCGAGCGGGAAGATATAGACCTGATCTATATCTGTACCGACTGGAAACGTCATGCCGAAATGATCCTGTATGCGTTGAACAACAACAAGCACGTAGCGTGTGAAGTTCCGGCAGCCATGACCCTGGAAGAGATCTGGGATATTATCGACACAGCCGAACGTACCCGGAAACATTGTATGATGCTCGAAAACTGTGTGTACGATTTCTTCGAACTGACCACACTGAACATGGCTCAGCAAGGAGTATTCGGAGAACTATTGCATGTGGAAGGAGCATATATCCATGACTTAAGAGATTACTGGGATGCATACGAAGGTAACTGGAGGCTGGAATGGAACCGCAAGCACCGCGGAGACGTATACGCCACTCACGGGATGGGGCCCGCCTGTCAATTGCTCGACATACACCGTGGAGACAAAATGAACTACCTCGTGTCTATGGATACAAAAGCCGCGGGCAGTCCGGAGTACATCCGGCAAAAGACAGGTGAAAAGGTGGACGACTTTCAGAATGCCGACCATACACTGACACTGATCCGCACCGAACAGGGAAAAACGATCCATATCCAGCACAACGTCACCTCCCCGCGTCCTTACAGCCGTATGTATCAGCTTACCGGAACCAAAGGATTCGCCAACAAATACCCCGTACAGGGATATGCGCTGGATGCTTCTCAGCTGAGCAGTGATGTGGCACCTGACCATGAAAACCTGAACGCTCATAAATTCGTTCCGGAAGAGGTCAGAAAAGCACTTATGGACAAATACAAACATCCTATCCACCGCGAACTGGAAGAGACAGCCAAAAAGGTAGGTGGACATGGAGGTATGGACTTCATCATGGACTACCGCCTGATATATTGCCTGCAAAACGGTCTGCCACTTGATATGGATGTCTATGACCTGGCCGAGTGGTCGTGTCTTGCTCCACTGACCGCACTCTCTCTGGAAAATAACTCTGCTCCTGTAGAAGTCCCGGATTTCACACGAGGAAGCTGGAACAAAGTAAAAGGATACAGACATGCATTCGCCAAACCATAAACTTATTCGCAAAACCTGATCTTAACAATAAGAAAGGTGGTTGCCAGAGGCTACTTCCCGGAAGCAGCCACCTTTCATACCATTACACAACCAGACCAGGGATTACGGGGATAGATGGGATCATATCCGTTGATAAGACATAATCACGTAATCTTTACAACTATGGAAGAACTCTTTAATATCGTCTCTAAGTTCAGGATATATGGTATTCCGGCGGTGATCAGACCGCTTGGAAAGGGCTTGATCGATGATACGTTCAAGGTCACGACTGCACAACTGCATACTCCGGACTATGTGTTGCAAAGGATCAACCCTCTGGTTTTTCCCGATATAGATACACTCCAGAGAAATGTGGTATATATAACCAATCACCTGCGTAGCAAATTACCGGCATCCGATCCGGACTTAGACAGGAGAGTCCTGACTTTTATCCCTACCATCTACGATAAAATGTACTGGAGCGATGAAAGCGAATGCTGGCGCCTGACAAAGTATATTCCTTTCTCTCAAACGATTGATGAAGTAACTCCCGAAACAGCCTATGCTGCCGGAACTGCCTTCGGTAAGTTCCAGGAAATGCTGTCCGATCTTCCCGTACAACTCGAAGAGACTCTCCCTTATCTCCATAACATAGAATTCGGGCTGGAACAATTGCAGAAAGCACGGAAAAGCAACCGGACAGGCCGACGTAGAAAAGCGGAAAAAGAACTGGAAAAAATAGAGGAAAATGCCGCAGCTATGTGCAAAGCAGAAGTTCTGCACCGGGAAGGGAAATTACCCAAACGCATCTGTCATTGTGATGCCTGGATCAACAATATACTGTTTGATCAGAACAGGCAGGCACTCTGCGTGATCAATCTGGATACAGTGATGCCAAACTTTGTATTTTCCGATTTCGGGGATTTCCTTCGTACAGCCGCCAACACGGCAGGAGAAGACGAAACGGATATGGACAAAGTAGATTTTGATATGCAGATCTTCCGTACATTTACAAAAGGCTACCTCGAGAACTGTATGAGTTTTCTTACAGCCTGCGAAATAGCCAATCTACCTTTTGCCGCCACTCTGTTCCCCTATATGCAGGCTGTTCGTTTCCTTACGGATTTCCTCAACGGAGACATCCAATACAAAACCGGTTATCCGGAACAAAATCTGGTAAGGTCCCGGGTACAGTTGCAGTTGTATGAAAAGGCAACCAGCCAACTACCCCGGATGCAGGAGTTTATTCACCAACTCCTGCATCAATAAGATCTTCCGATACAAATTTATTTCCGTTTCTCCAATAATACACCATAGAGGGACGAACAAACGGTTCAAGCCTATCCGCAGCTTCTTTGTCCAGATACTCGGGAGTAGTAAAAGTCAATATCATAGCATGCTCCGTATCGGACACATCCGCCTTCATCAGTAAGATGTCAGCATCCTGAGAAGCATTGATGATCTTCTCGCGGTCTTCACCTGCCTCCGGGATCACAATGAAATCAGACAACTCCGGAAGAGTCAGATAATGCTCTGACTGTAGCAAGTTCCAATCCGTATCATAGAATTCTACCCGACTGTCACAAACAGGTGCACAAGAAGTAAATACCGTACAGAGTACAGACTCTCCATTATTCATAGGAAGCACCTTCATTTGCCAGTCACTCTGCGGAGTGAGTTGCAAACGAACATAATCCGATGTCAGGTGGGTCATCTCTGTTTTACTACCAAACCGGTTGGTTACCTCCGCTTTCATTTTGCTTTCCATAAAATCCACACAATCCGCTCTGTTGTTGGCCGAAAGCATCGGACTCAGGGAATCCGGCATATTTACAAAGAAATTTTTAGCTTCCTGTGCGTTGGCAAGAGTGAAAAGCGACATCAGAATAGAAAGTAACACTGTTTTTTTCATCTGTAACATTCAATTAATTAAATTATTTTGATCCCAAATATAGAAATATCATACCTATTAACACCAGAAGCAGGTCAATTGCTTTACTTTTTAAATTCTTTTCACGGAAAATAAGAGCTCCGAAGAGAAAAGAGACCAAAACACTGCCTCTGCGAATCATAGAAACAACAGATATCAGAGACTGTTCATAACTCAATGAATAAAAATAGACAAAGTCAGCTATGGAAAGAAACACCGGGATCCAGACAATCGCCCACTTCCACTGAAAGGGAGTAGTCTCTTTTCGCCGGGGCCACCAAAGTCCCAATAAAATAGGGCACATGATAAACAGCTGGTATACATTGTACCAGGATTGTACGGTCATGGGAGGCAATCGCGTCATCAGAAATTTATCATACAACCCACTGATGGCACCTGTCACAGCAGCAAGTACAATAAAGAAGATCCATTTGTTGTGGGTAAAGTCAATACCTTCCTTTTTTCCGGATCGGCTCAATAAGAAGAAAGAGCAGATCGCCAGCAAGACACCTATCCATTGGTACAGATTCAATCTCTCCCCAAAAAGCAACATGGCCCCTATCAGTACCAGCACCGGGCGTGTAGCATTGATCGGCCCCACAATCGTAATAGGGAGATGTTTCATTCCGAAATAGCCGAATATCCAGGAAGACAACACAATAAAAGCTTTCAGTATGATATACTTATGCACTTCCCAACCCGCCTGAGGCACATAGAAAATCGTATCTTCAAAAACAGATGAAGGAAACGCGGAAATCAAAATAAAAGGAAGAAAAATAAGGCTCGAAAAGAAGGTATTCAAAAACAATACCGGAAGTACCGCATTGTCTTTCAATGCCTGCTTTTTGAAAACATCATAAAAACCCAGAAAAGTAGCCGAAAGAAAAGCCAGAACCAACCACATACATCTATCAAATTAAATACGGAAAACATCCGGTCTCCGTAAACCATTTACATCTATTCCCGAGCCTGTTTACTCTCGCTCGTATCTCTATTTCTTTTCAGACACAAAGTATTGCGCCTCAGGGAAGGAGAAAAATATCTTCCGGATAAGTCACATCTACCAGAAACAACGCATGACCCGGTGCAGAAGAACCGGCTTTCCCACGGTCTTTTATTTCGATAATCCGACGAAATTCCTCTATGGTGATTTTCCCTCTGCCAACTTCCAGCAACGTTCCCACAACTGCTCTCACCATATTACGCAAGAAGCGATCTGCTGTTATCGTAAATACCCAGGTAGTTGCATCCAGAGATTCCCAGTCAGCGCGTGTCACCACACAGTTGTTGGTTTTGACATCCGTATGCAGTTTGCTGAAACTGGTAAAATCCCGATACTCATATAAGATCCGGGCAGCCTCATTCATCTTATCAAAATCCGGAGCCTGAAACAGGCGACAACGATACTGACGCAGGAATGGATATTTGGAAGTGGTAATGTAATATTTATAAGTACGGGAAGTGGCATCAAAACGTGCGTGTGCTTCCGCGCGCACAGGTACTACTTTATATATAGAAATATCCGGTGGCAAAATACGGTTCAGCTTATCTGCCACCCATGCACCATCCAAAGGTTCCGGATGGTCAAAATGAGCCACCATCACCTCCGCGTGTACACCGGCATCCGTGCGCCCTGCCCCCGTTACTTCCGTTTCACGTTTAAGAAAAGTAGACAAAGCTTTCATCAGGCACTCCTGCACACTGATCCCGTTAGGCTGTATTTGCCATCCGTGATAACGGCTGCCATCATAAGCTAAATAAATAAAATAACGATACGGCTCCATATACACTCTTTTTGCGGCTGCAAAGGTAGCCAATAAATCCCGTTCTTTGTAGGAGCGGGGGTAAATTTTCCACCCATCCGGACATCAACGGGCAGTGATGTGAAAACACCCTTGTTTCAGTTCATATACAATGTAGCATTTCTCTTCCTTGCGAACATCCCTCAATACCTCAGCCAGTACAAATTTCAATGTATCTGCACTTACATCCTGCATCGGACGGCCTTTCTTATCTTCCACCTTACAGAATCTTTTCCAGCTGATATCAAACGTAGTGCCATAGGCATGAGCCGAATTGGCCGAGGCATTGATATTTCCTTTTCTGAGTTTCTTCACATCTTCTCCTGTACGCAGTACGGAGGTCACTATCATACGATTGGGATTCAACCCTTTGGATCGCAACGAATCAAGAAAGTTCGTCCCGATCAGATCCAGCAGATCACTGGCTTTCGGTACCAGGTAAGGGATCGAATGAGTCAGCGAATCCACCGCATACAAAGGATTGTCCTTTATAGGTTTCAGATCGCAGGTATGTTGTTTAGCTTCCTCTCTATCGGCCAACGGGGATATTCCCATGCTACGGGCAGCCTCGAGATGCAATTTATTAAGGTCTCCGAAAGTCTTTTTGTAATTGCTCACTCCCCGGATGTTACGCGGGTCATTCATTTGCATGGGAAGTTCCTTTTCACGGCAGGCACCAAACAAAAAGAGTAAAGAAAAAAAGAGAACAGGCAGGTACTTTTTTATATTCATATCAACGGATGTATCTGTGTACAAAAGTTTTTTCGACATACAAAGATAGTAAAAGACGTTTTAGACATAAGAACAAAAGAACAGATATTTAGTATATAAATTATTTGTAGATTCTGAATTTCTTTTGTTCTTATGTCTAAAAAGCCATTGCCTATATTATCTAAATATAAGTCAACACCTCCCATTCCAAAACGAATAGTATAAATAAATATACCATGAACAATCAAACTATCCAAACGTTTCATTAAATTTGCACACACATTCGCGCCAGACAGCGAATCTTTTTAATTTCACTGAATGATAGAAAAACATATTGTACTGGAGGACATAGACCCGGTTATTTTTTACGGTGTCAACAACTCCAATATGCAACTGATAAAGGCTCTTTTCCCTAAACTACGTATTGTCGCCCGTGGTAATGTCATTAAAGTACTGGGTGATGAAGAAGAGACGCGTGTTTTCGAAAAGAATATCCTTGCCCTTGAAAAATACTGTGCCGAATACAACTCCCTCAAAGAAGAGGTGATCATTGATATTGTCAAAGGAAATACTCCTCAGGGAGAAAAAAACGGAAACGTGATCGTATTCAGTGTCAGCGGCAAACCGATCATTCCCCGCAGCGACAACCAGCAGAAGCTGGTAGAGGGATTTGCAAAGAACGACATGGTCTTTGCCGTGGGCCCGGCCGGTTCGGGAAAGACCTATACAGCCATTGCACTGGCTGTACGGGCGTTGAAAAACAAAGAGATCAAGCGGATCATTCTCAGCCGTCCGGCCGTGGAAGCCGGAGAAAAACTGGGTTTCCTGCCCGGGGATATGAAAGAGAAGATAGATCCCTACCTGCAACCGCTTTACGATGCCCTGCAGGATATGATCCCCGCAGCCAAGTTGAAAGAGTATATGGAGCTCAATATCATACAGATCGCCCCCCTGGCTTTCATGCGTGGACGTACGCTGAACGATGCGGTGGTGATTCTGGACGAAGCACAGAATACGACCACCCAGCAGATCAAGATGTTTCTGACCCGCATGGGGATGAACACCAAAATGATCGTAACGGGTGACATTACACAGATCGACCTGCCTGCCGCGCAGACATCCGGATTGGTACAAGCCATGAAGATACTGAAGGGGGTCAGAGGGATCAGTCTGGTGGAACTCAATCGCAAAGACATCGTGCGTCACAAACTGGTGGAGCGCATCGTAGATGCCTACGACAAATTTGATAAAGAAAACAAAGCGGAAAAAGAAAAACGCTTCAAAAAAGCAGAAGAGGAAAAACCGGCTTCCTGACAGCAACAAGAGATCGCCGGAACAAAACCATAGTCAGTTATTTCATAATCCTTACACAATATGAGCAAAGCATTAGTCAGAACAGATTTCAACTTTCCGGGACAGAAAAGTGTGTATCACGGAAAAGTACGTGACGTCTACAACATCAACGACGAATTACTTGTGATGGTAGCCTCCGACCGCATCTCTGCTTTCGATGTGGTATTGCCCAAAGGCATTCCCTACAAAGGACAGGTACTGAACCAGATCGCATCCCGTTTCCTGGACGCTACAGCCGACATCGTCCCCAACTGGAAGATCGCTTCTCCCGACCCCATGGTCACTGTGGGAGTTTGCTGCGAAGGCTTCCGTATAGAGATGATCATCCGTGGTTATCTCACCGGAAGTGCATGGCGCGAATACCAGGCCGGAAACCGCACACTCTGTGGCGTACAGCTACCCGACGGTATGAAAGAAAACCAGAAATTCCCCTCCCCGATCATTACCCCTACCACAAAGGCAGATGCCGGTCATGACGAGAACATCTCCAGAGAAGAGATCATCGCTCAGGGCCTTGTGAGTAAAGAGGACTACGAACTACTGGAAAAATATACCTACGCTCTTTTCCAACGTGGTACGGAAATGGCAGCAGAAAAAGGGCTGATCCTGGTAGATACCAAATACGAATTCGGAAAAAGAGACGGAAAAATATACCTGATCGATGAGATCCATACCCCCGACTCCTCGCGCTATTTCTATGCGAATGGATACGAAGAGAAATTTGCTCAGGGCCAACCTCAGAAACAACTTTCCAAAGAATTTGTACGTCAATGGCTGATCGAACATGACTTCATGGGAAAAGAGGGACAACAGGTTCCGGAAATGACGGATGCGTATGTTGAATCTGTTTCCGAACGCTACATCGAGCTGTACGAACACATCGTGGGCGAGAAATTTGAAAAAGCGGATACAGACAATCTGCTCACCCGCATTGAAAAGAATGTAACCGAATTTCTCAACGCCCGATGAATTATCCTCAGGAGTCCATCAAACCTTACCACAAAGAGGGTGACAAAGCCACACAGGTAGAGCAGATGTTTGACAACATCGCTTCCGACTATGACCGGCTCAATCATACGCTGTCGTGGGGCATCGATCGTTACTGGCGACGGAAAGCCATCCGCCTGCTCAAACCGTTCGAGCCCAGACAGATGCTCGATGTGGCTACAGGTACAGGAGATTTTGCCATCCTGGCCTGTCGCGAATTGAAGCCCAGGCAGATCATCGCGACAGATATCTCCGAAGGAATGATGGAAGTGGGACGTCAGAAAGTAAAAAAAGAGGGTCTCTCCGGACAGATCAGTTTTGTCCGGGAAGACTGCTCCGCTCTATCCTTCGGCAGCAATAGTTTCGATGCCGTGACAGTCGCTTTCGGAATACGAAACTTTACGGATCTGGAGAAAGGACTCTCCGAAATGCTCCGGGTACTGCGTCCTGGAGGCAAATTAGTGATACTCGAACTTACCACTCCCGATCATTTTCCGATGAAACAGTTGTTCGCTCTCTATTCCAGGGTAGTGATACCACTGATCGGCAGGATACTCTCCAGAGACAACAAAGCATATACCTATCTGCCCGAAACCATCCGCGTATTCCCGCAGGGAGAAGTGATGCAGCAAGTCTTACTACAGACCGGATTTTCAGAAGCAGCTTTCAGAAGGCTGACATTCGGTATCTGTACATTATATATGGCAACCAAATAACTGTTTTGATTTGCCTCGTTTCTTTGTTTTTGATTTTTTGAGACGCAAATATGTGTCTCTACACCGGATGTTTGTTTGATACGTGGAATCTGTATCAAAAATCCAAACGTTCTTTGATTTAGTTACACATTGTAACTTAAAACTCAGAACTTAAAACTTATAACCCAATTTAAATAATTATTTTCTATGGACAAGTACGGCTTAATAGGTTACCCCCTGAAACATTCCTTTTCTGTCGGCTACTTCAATGAGAAATTCCTTTCAGAAGGTATTGATGCCGAATATGTTAATTTTGAGATCCC
>DALZBD010000045.1:0-13425 GCA_031977515.1 Bacteroides sp.
CCCCAGTCGCTACACTACGTTTCGCTTCACTGGGGGTTATTCATATTCAAGCCCTTCGGGCTTGGGCTGAAGGTTCACACTTACGATTTGTAACTAAATCAAAGAACGTTCATCGTTTTCACACAGTCTCGGAAGCGTGGGGTCCCCAAAGATGTGAATGAATTGCGCCCCATCGGGGTGCTATGTCTCAAATCATTTATTTGTTGAACAAGATATCCGGTTTATCCTATTAAATACGTATGCCCCATTTTTATGCAATATTTCATAGACATAGCACCCCTACATGGCGCATCTGTTTGGAATGCATGGTTTCCCCGCTTCCGCACGGGGCTACAAACAGACAACCCCTACGGGGCTGGTAACCTTTAGCCTGACGGCTATGCCCTTCGGGCTTTCGCCAAAGATTTCAGGAAGGACCTTGGTAAAGATAACTACTTACAAGTTATAACTTTATTGAAGTCAGAAAAGAATGATGATATATTCCCTTTTGAGTTTATATAGAAAGCATTCAGATCAGAAATGTGCCCTCAGGTAATGATTGATCTGGTTGAGATCTGCATCTTTCAATATCACCTTTTTGTCCTTATCCAGCAGATAAAGCGAGGGTATTGCTTTCAGATCATACAGGTTCTTATCGCGCAACATCAGTGTCTTGTCGTAGCCGTTGATCCACTCTGCCGGAAAATCACTCATGTGTTTTTTCCATTCATCCAACTCTTCGTCCGGATAGATGGCCAGTATCTGCAGCCGGTTTTTGGATTGAAGGCTGTTGAGCACCAGAGAATTTTTCATATCACGTATGGTCTCTTCACAGGCGTGACATCCGGGATTGTTGAAAAACAGGATGAGGAACTCTGCCTTCGTATGGTACAGGCTGCCTGTCGCTCCGGATGACAGAGTATATGTGAAGTCAAGAGCTTTGGTGCCCACACGATTCTTTTTTGCCAGTTCCAACAGGAAGGCCGGGCGTATTTTTTCTTCGTCGCTCAGCAACGTTGAGGCAATCCTGCTCTCAAGTACCGGAATATAGAATTCTTCGTTGCGCATGGGCGAATTGGGATCATGAAGGTATGTATCACATAAGTCCAGGAAATAGGTAAGCATCTCTTTGCTGGTGGAAGCTTTGGTAATAAACTGGCGCATACCCTCCTGCGCAGTTTCCAGAGGCACATGGGCCAGCAGGTCGATATAGTCCACAAAGGCCTGCTCGGAGACCTCCGGATTTTCCGTATAGCGCATATCATTGAAATCGAAATTGTCCCAGTAATGGAAAGTAAGAAAATCGGCACGTAGCTCAGGTGTTGTGAGCATCTCAGGCACTTCCGGTAGTGTAAAAGAAACGACCGGGTCCTGCGCAACCTGTTCGGTACTCTGTACGGATGCATTGCCGGGTTTGCATCCGGTAATGAACAGGAACAGAATAGCCGAAAGAAATTTTATAGTTTTCATCTTTGTACATTTTAAGTATTGTGTGCAAAGATAGGATAATTGGATTTTTTTTGTTCCTGAAATTGAAAATATTTCTCTGTCAGTTCCGGTATACGGTACTTGAAGTTTTTTAGTTCTCTTTTTCTTTGGAAAGTGTGAATATAAATTCAAGACCCCCTCCGTAATTGTTCTTGGCAGATATCGTACCCCCATGTATGAGGACTGCATTTTTTACTATAGCCAGTCCCAGACCGGTTCCACCCAGTTTGCGGGAACGTCCTTTGTCTACCCGGTAGAAGCGTTCGAAAAGTCGGCTGAGGTGTTCCTGCGATACCCCTATACCTGTATCCCGGAAACTGAAATAGTAGAACTTGTCGTCTTCCCGGAAGCAGCGAATCACGATCCGGACATCGTTTCCGGCATAGGCGATGGCATTGTCCATCAGGTTGCGGAAGATCGAATAGATCAGGGAATAGTTTCCACGTATGCGTATCTGCTCTTTCAGCAGATTGTCTACGGTGATGGCTTTCTCTTCCAGTTCGAGAGCTACCTCATTGATGATATTCTCTACCATGCGACTGATATCTACCAACTCCATCTCCATCATGCCTACCGCTTCATCCATACGGGTAAGCACAGAAATATCGCGCAGCAGACGGCTTAGCCTGTTGCTCTGCGCGTAGCAGCGTTCGAGAAATGTATGTACTCTCTCAGGAGGTATGTTGTCGTTGTTGACGATCGTTTCCAGATATCCCTGAATACTGCTGACTGGTGTTTTCAGTTCGTGGGCGATATTCTGGGTCAGTTGTCTTTTCAGGCGCACCTGTTCCTCCTCGAGCGTAATATCATTGATCGATATTTCAAAACTCAGGTCCTGGAATATGATACATTCGACCATGAACAGTCTTCCGTTCTTATGGATAGAGACAGACATCCGTTTCTCTTTGGATCCTATCGGGCGTTGTTGTACCTTATCTATAAACTCTACGATCTCTCTGAACTCTGCGATGCAGAAAACCTCCTCGGCCTGTTCCGGGTTGGAATCCGAGATCATATTGATGTATTGTGTGAAGAGATTGTTGACTAAGATCTCTTTTTTGTTGCGGCTGAATACTCCCAGGCCTTCGTGAGAGATCTGCAGGTGAGTGATCAGCTTTTCCCGTTCGATATAAAGCTCCTCCGTGGTATCGTGCAGACGTTTGTATATCCGGATGATATGTTGCGAGATCTCTCCCAGTTCATTGTCCGGGAAAGCAGAATGAATGTCCATGTCGATCGGTCTGTTGCGGTCGGCCTGCATGGCAAACTCCCGGAGCCTGTTGATCGAAGTGCCCAGACGGTGCGTAAAATTGTAGAAGATAAAGATCAATAACAGCGTAATGATCCCGGTAAACCACAGGTAGTGAGGATCTGCTTTCAGGCTCTTGGCCAGTTCCGTATCATAAGGTAGTGCCGTACGCAGAATATAATCCTCAAACAGGGTGGCAGAGTAGAAATAGGCGATACCTGTGCTTTCCGAAGTACGTCTGACATCGTATCCGTTTCCATGTTCCAGAGCCTGCTGTATTTCCGCCCGGTCTTTGTGATTGGTAAATCTCTCTTCGGGTTCGAAACTATCGTACATCACATTACCGCTGAGATCGATCAGAGTAATGCGGAGTCCTTCCGGAACCTGTGTGTACAGATACTCCTGAGGGATGATGGAATCGATGGAGTTTTCTTCGAGTATATCGTGTAGCCGGTAGTTGTAGTCCTGCAATTGCAGGTTGAGCAGATCTACTTTGTAGGCCTTTTCCCGCTGATACTGGTAGAGAATGAAAGAAACAGCGAATACCAGAAACAGGGAAATCACCGAAAAGAATAGTTTCCGGCTGAAAGAAAAGAAACGTTTTTGAATGCTTATGACCATATACGTATACGAACAGTATCCACTTACAGCGGATAATAAATCAATTAATCCGCTTCGAAGCAATACCCATAACCCAGGCGGGTGACGATATGCTTGCCGTAATCTCCGATCTTTTTGCGCAGGCGGGTGATGTTGACATCGATCGTACGATCGAGCACATACACTTCATCGCTCCAGATGCGGCTGAGAATATCTTCCCGGGAAAAAACCCTTCCTCTGTTGAGCAGCAGCAGGTGCAGGATCTCGAACTCCTTTTTGGTGAGCGGTACCTCTTTGCCGTCGATGCTGACTTTTTTCTTAGTGACATCCAGTACCAGTGATTCGTAAGACAGCTGTTCGGGCTGGCGTGTGGTCTCTTCAGAAGCCGTACGACGGAGCACAGCTTTGACACGTACCAGGACTTCACGTATAGAGAACGGTTTGGATACATAGTCATCCGCTCCCAGATTGAATCCGGTCACTGTATCGTTTTCTGTGTCTTTGGCTGTGATAAAGATAATAGGGATATGTGAGGTTTTTTTATCTTTCTTGAGCATACTTGCCATGCGGAAACCGGAGATCTCTCCCATCATGACATCCAGCAGCAACAGATGGTAAGGGGTCAGATCCAGTTTCAGCGCTTCTTCCGCGGAATGGGCTGTATCTACCAGATACCCTTCGTTCTCCAGATTGAATTTCAGGATCTCACACAAGTCCTCTTCATCATCAACCACTAATATACGATAATCATTCATACGATTTTATTGTTATATATAATATAAGGTGATGGATCGCTGTTTACAAAGTTAAGTTTTATTTTCTTCCGCAACAAAGATGAGGGCTTTTTGTTACGGAGAGGTGAAACACATGTTACGTTTCTGTGACAATGCATACAGAGGCATTGTTCCGGGGAACAAAAAACTGTGATCGGATTCCTACATGAAACTTATGTTGAGAACAACCTGGAAAAAATACAGATGGAAACTGCTGGGGAGCGTACTGCTGTTTCTGGTGGCGTGGGGAGTCTGGAACCTGTTCAGCTCGGTTTATCTGCAGGATGATTTTGAAATTGTGGATGAACTGGGAGGTACTCTTTTCCCTTCCGCTATCCTGTCTGTGGCTACTACCGATGCTCAGGTGATCCGGCCGGCAGATTCTTTGTATCTGGGCAATCCGAAATCCGGTATAGCCATACGTCTCCGTTCCCGCAAAGCCTATACACGGGTGAGGATCGAATTGACAGAGACGGCATTTTTTTCTTATTCCGTTTCTGAGTTTATTCTTATCAAACCATATACCGAATATGTGATCTATCCGGATGTGGTCTGGAAATATGAAAAACTGCGTGCACTCAACCAACCGCAACCGGTCAATATAGATATTCGTGTGGAGCGCAACCGGAAGCCGGTAGGGCAGAAGATGCGTACCTATTCCATGCGCAGTATCAATGAATGCCTGCTGGGCTATGTCAGGAGTGATATGCGCTTTCAGGATACGAGTATATTTTTTGCGGCTTATGTCAACGAAGATCATCCCATGATAGACCCTTTGCTGCGCGAGGCATTGGACAGCCGTATTGTAGATCGTTTCCAGGGGTATCAGAGCGAACGGGCGGGATCGGTGGAGAAGCAGGTATATGCACTGTGGTATGTATTGCAGAAGAGACACTTCCGTTACAGCTCCGTTTCCACAACCAGCCTGTCCAGCAATGTCGTCTATTCGCAACGGGTGCGTACACTGGATGATGCATTGGAGTCGTCGCAGATCAACTGTGTGGATGGCAGTGTATTGTTTGCCTCTCTGCTGCGGGCCATTAATATCACTCCGGTACTGGTGCGGATACCCGGCCATATGTTTGTCGGTTATTATACCAACCCGGAACGAACCGATCTGGAATTTATCGAGACTACTATGATCGGGGATGTGGATTTTGAAGAGTTTTTTCCCGAAGAGAATTATGATGCGGTGGCACAGCGCAAATCTCCTGCACAACTTTCCCTGTTTACCTTTGAAAAGGCTCGGCAATATGCTTGTCGGTTGTATTACGACAACAAGGAGAAGATCCATTCGGACGAGTTGAACTACATGTTCCTCGAAATGTCCAATGAAGTGAGGAGCGAAATACAGCCTCTGGGGAAATAATATCCTGTCTCCGGTGTAGTATATAAAAAAAGCCGGTTCTCACGAATCGGCTTTTCCTAATCATCGTCTAATGAATAAAGATCTATACGGACCTTTATTTTCTTTTTGTCAATCCTCTGCCGTATCCCACCAGACAGGGCAGGAATTGATCGTAACCTCCAATGCTTCCGGATGAGAAGCTTTCAGGTTTTCATAATTACAATCTACTTCTATACTGCAATGCTGGAATCTGCGGAACCAGTATCGCTCGTTCTGAGGATCATCCGTAGGATACCGACGGCTGCTTTCCGCATCAAATTCGTGTGGCCGCCCGTAGTCGGGATATACGACACCGAAATCTTGTATGTTACCAGCACTGTAGTTGAAGCGACGCATATCGTTGAAGTTCTGGATAGAGAACAGGCAACTGATATACTTTTGCTGCATGATCTTTGCCATGGTCAGTTCCGAGGTATTTTGAGCTACTGCTGCACTCTGGAGAAACTCCCCGATCTTTTCTTCCGGGATCACCTGTTTTCCCAGGATAGACTGGTCATACTCTATCAGTTTCTCATTCATCAGTTCCATATGCGCCCGTATACCTTCTTTGTAAGCAGTTAAAGCCTCACCCTTTTTCCCCTGTCGGAAATAACATTCCGCTTTCATAAAGCATACCTCCGGGTAGCACATCAGATGTGTAGGCGCATCGGCACGCGTGTAGAATGTACCGGTAGAGATGATACGTGGAGTGATTCCGTTGTAGCGGTAGGCAATGTACCTGTCGTCGGACGGATCACCGGGAGAATTTACGATCCAGCTTCCGTGTTCGGAATAGATGGGGATATAGATAGAATCTCCTTTCCGGTCGGGATTGGTAGTACCCGATGCCCACAGGTCACGTACCGGCTCCAGAACAACACCGTTCAGGAAATTGATGGCTGTTTGCTTGTTGGAACTGTATACATCGAAAGCAACAGGCCCTCCCATACTACGCAGATCGCTGTTCATATCAATTCCTGCCGAACGTCTGAACTCAAGTTCACCCTCCTGATTCATGAACTGGGCATTCGGTACCAGCAGATCTGTACGCGGATCTTCCACACCGCTTCCACCTGTGAAAGTATTGGTCAACAGATCTATGTAGAATCTGGTAAGACGGGTAGAGGTCGTGGTGATGTTTCCGAATACTACAGACTTCAGATCCGAATCTCCCGAGTTCTCCGAGTTCCTGAACGCAACAACGGTATTGTCTGCATTGGAACGGGCTGCCTGATCCAGTGCGTCCAATACTTTCTGGGGATCAAAATCTTTCTTCTTAGAAGCATTGAGCAACCAGCGTGCTTTCAGTCCATAAGCCAGACGTATCCATTTGTCGGTGTCGCCATCGTTCCAGAAATCGCCATTCGACAGGGGTTCGGCTGTAGCCACCTGGTCCTGTTTCAGGTTTTCAATGGCCTTTTCCAGCATTTCCAGACAGCCGTAATAAATTGTCTTTCCGTCGTCGTATGCCGGAGTCAGGTTGGTTCCCAGAGCCTGAGTATACGGTACTTCACCGTACCAGTCCACCATGGTCATAAATCCCCATGCATGGATGAGTTGAGCTACTCCCAGATAGTGCCAGGCACCTTCTTCTTCACACTTTACAAACATATCGGGCAGATTGGAAGCGCAATAGACATACCAACTCTGATAGGGCCAGGTGCACGAAGCACCATCGGGGCGCCATCTCATGATGTTGTCGTTGTTGGTATTGGCACTTGTCTTGCCAATATTCCATGTTGCCCATCCGGTACGTACCCCGGCTGCATCGTAGAAAGTAGAGAATTGAGCCAGTATACCCTTTAATCTCAGCGAAGGAGTAGGCGTCTGGCTGTTTGCCTGGTTGGGATTGACATTTACATCCAGGTAGTCGGAACAACCATTGATAGTAAACATCAACATGGTTGCCAGTACGAAAAATATATTCTTTTTCATAAGTTTGTATGTTAGCTTCGTAATTTACCGATCAGAAAGTTACATTCACACCAAAAGTCATGCCGGCGGTTGCAGGTACTCCACAATAGTCAATACCTACAGAAGAAGAACCACTCACACCGGAACCCGCTGCGCTGGTTTCCGGATCCATTCCTTTATAATTGGTCCACAACAAAAGATTGGTTCCCGTAATGTTGGCAGAAAGTCCTTTGATGTATCTGGTCTTGGTCAGTACTTTTTTGGGGAATGAATAAGACAGAGAGACCGAGCGCAGGCGCAGCCAGTTGGTGTCCGTCACATAATGGGCCGATTCCGCTCCGTAATATGTGGTGTAATAATTACGTATAATGGCTTTACCGGTCCTTCGGTTTGGGTCATCTGCCGAAACCTCCTGGGTCTGGTCGTTCTTGTTGTAAAATTTAGTCGCATCAAATGTATAGGTGACAGGTGTATATATCTCATTGCCACTGTTGTCGGTAGAGGCCGTCACACCGGAAATAGTCAGGCTTTCCCGATCCAGACTGCGTATACTTGTTCCCTGCCCGGTCATGAAATAGTCTGTCCCGTTGTAAATGGCTCCTCCAACCCGGAAATCGAAGAGGAAAGAGAGGTTCCAGTTTTTAAAAGATAAACTGTTGTTGAAACCACCCAACAGTTTAGGCTCACGGTTGGCAATGTAGTTGTTATCGTTTGTACTGCTGGTAGGCATACCGGTCTTAGCATCCAGAATGACATTTCCATCTGGGTCGCGCAGCCAGATCTTTCCGGCAAGTCCCATGAAACTCTCTCCGTTGAATGAGGCAGCCTTTGCATTGCCTACCTGAGTATCGGTTACGTAGAGTATGTCCACCCCATCAATCAGGTTGTTGAGTTTACCCCGGTTGCCCGACAAGTTCAGCGTCGATTCCCAGGAAAAATGGCGGGTTTTTACAGGAATACCTGTGACAGACAACTCCATTCCCTTGTTGGTGATGTCCGCTGCATTGGTTGCCATAAAGATGAATCCTCCTGTCTGGCTGGTACGTGGAGTTACTAACTGATTGTAGCTTTTGTTTGAATAATAGGTATAATCAAACCCGATACGTCCTTCCAGAAAACGCATTTCCAGACCAAACTCTACAGAAGTTGTCGTTTCCGGTTTCAGAATGGGATTGCCTTTGGTCCAGCTGTTGATAATTCCCATGCCACCCAGGGTAAGTTGAGGATCGTTCAGGTAAGTCTGTGTTACATAAGGATCCGCATCTTTTCCCACCTTTGCCCAGGAAGCACGGAGTTTTCCAAAAGATAATACATTGTTTTCCGGCAACAGTTCACTGAAAACAAACGAACCTCCTACAGAAGGATAGAAATAAGAACGGTTATCTACGGGTAGTGTAGAAGTCCAGTCGTTACGTCCGGTAACAGTGAGGTAGGCCAGGCTTTTGTAACCGACACGGAATTCTCCGAAAAGCCCTATCAGTCTTTTCCGGCTCAATACTTCTGCGAGGCGGCGGTCCGTATCTGCCGTATTGTTTATCGTATATAAGTTCTCTATAATAAAATCCCACGCCATGCGCCGGTAGTTAGACGTTTTCGTATCTTCCACAGAATTACCCACCAACAGGTTGAAGTCAAGATCAGAGATCTTATGATTGAAATTCATCATGAAATTCGAGGTCAGGTATTCATACGTATAATCACTTTGGCTGATCATACCATTCTGCCAGAGGAGTTGCACACCAGAACCCGGCTCGATAAGTCTGCGCATCCCGGTGGTGTAACGGTCTGTACCGGCATTGTAAGTCAGACTCCACCAGTCAAAAAGATCCAGATGCAAACGTGCATTCCCGGTGAAACGTGTGGTCTTGTCGGTGACCCTGTTCCGGTTCACGATCCAATAAGGATTGTCTATATCATTGGCAAGTAACTGGTCTGGAAATAGTCTGTATTTGCTTCCATCTTCATTCAACCAGGTACGCATATCTTCGTCACCCGGCCAGCGGTAGACAGAAACCATGGCTCCTGTTCCTCCGGAAGAGTATAGGCCGCCACTGGTCAGGGATTTATTGGCATCTGCTACAGAATAAGCCACATTTGCACCTACGGTAAGTTTGCCATACTTCTGTTCTCCATTGAAACGAAACGTATTTTTATTGTAACCCGTTTCAGGGATGATACCATCCTGATTGAAACGCGAAACAGAGAAGAAAAAACTGTTTTTATCCGTTCCTCCGGCTATACTTACATTGTTGTCCCAGGTAGTTGCCGTCTCGAAGAAATTGCCTATATTATCATAAAAGGTATCATTGGCACCGAATTTTTCTCCCCACGAATAGAGGACCCGGTCTGTAGTCAATACATCTATATCGGAATAATCTCCTCTTTTGTATACTCTCTGCTGTTCCGGTAGGCGATTGGCCCAGTTGACCGAAAGTTTACTGCTGAGATTGATCTCCACTCCCCCTTCGTTACCCTTTTTGGTCGTAATAATGATCACTCCTGCAGCCGCGCGTGAACCATAGAGTGCAGCTGCAGCAGGACCTTTCAGTACGGAAAGATTCTCAATGTCTTCCGGGTTGATATCCATCACACGGTTGCTATAAGTGGAATTGGTCGCCTGAGCACCATCAAACCCACTGCTTCCTCCGATGTTTGTACTGTTGTCGTAGACAATCCCATCTACAATAAAGAGAGGTTGATTGTCACGTTCCAGAGAAGTTCCTCCGCGAAGAATAATTGTGGCTCCCGAGCCTGCGCCACCGTTGCTCTGAGTTACATTTACACCTGCAATCTTACCGGTCAGCGAATTGATTACATTGGCATTCTTATTTTTAAGCAATTCATCGCTTTTGATGTCCTGCACGGAATATCCCAGAGCCTTTCTCTCTTTTTTGATGCCCATAGCGGTGACAACTACTTCACTAAGTGCCTGGGTGTCTTCGAATAATTGAATTGTATAAGAAGTTGCGGATTGGATGGTTATTTCCCGTTTTGTGTAGCCCATATAAGAGACTACCAATGTGCTACCGGAAGCTGCCTGAATAGAAAATTCTCCATTCATATCAGTAATTGTACCGACAGGTGTTCCTTTTACCAGGACACTGGCACCAATAATGGGATCACCGTTTGTGTCTGTGACTTTCCCGGTGATCGTTTTGCTTTGCTGAGTTCTTTCAGAACTTTACTCTGGACTGAATATCAGATGAATATCACATGCATGTGATAAAACGCACAATTCCCCGTTTTGGTAAGTGCTTGTTAACTTGTATATTAATCTATTCATCAGGCATTATAAAAATAGAATATGTTGAATTTTATGATCTGTTTATATAAAAGTAAGAGTTATATACAGGAAAATTGTATTCGGAATTTAGTTAAATTATGTGCGATTGTATATTTTACTTCTCATTAATTAAAATTTAGAATTAACTGCTTTATATAGTCAACCTTTACCACAGGAGATGGGCGATACTCACTCTTGTTTTTAATTGTTTTTATTTTTATATATGATATTTGTAATATATGTCTTTTTTATCCTCATTTTTCGGACAATTTAATGTCTATATTGTTTTCTTATTGACACTTTGCTTAAAACAAAATATTTCAACTAAAAATTCATCTTTTTTAGAAATATTAATAGTTGTTTTCCTTTGTTTGGGTTGATGTTTCTAAAATATTTCATAAATTTGCAAATAAACCCAAAATAATACAATGCATATGAAAAGAACATTTTGTCTATCGTTGGTTTTGTTTGCTGGTTTAGGGTTGTTTATACCCAATATAGTGTATGCAACCGATACTCAGGGCGTATTAAGTTCTGAAAGAACTCAGCAAAGCAAACTTATAACAGGGAATGTTATAGACTCTAAGGGGGAAGCTATTATTGGTGCCAGTGTATTGGTAAAAGGAACACCTGTCGGTACGATTACTGATATGAATGGAGCTTTTTCTATAGATGCAGGAACTGGTAGCACATTGGTAGTTTCTTATATTGGGTATATAAGAAAAGAAATTACAATCGGTTCTGCCTCCAGCTATACAATAACTATGGAAGAGGATGCTCAGACTCTTACCGAGGTTGTAGTGACAGCTATGGGTATCAGAAAAGAGAGAAAAGCCCTTGGATATTCTATACAGGATGTAGGTAGTGAGGAGCTGACAAAGAATAAAACGTCTAATGTACTGAATTCTCTGAGCGGTAAGATTGCAGGTGTAAATGTCACTCAATCCGGAGGTTCCGCAGGGGCAGGAGCTCAGATCGTATTGCGTGGTGGTACTTCACTGGAACGTGACAATCAGCCGTTGTTTGTTGTAGACGGAGTGATCTATGACAACTCTACTCCATTGGGAGGAGACAGTGGATTTGACGGTGCGCAGCGTACGGCTACTTCGTTCGGTAACCGTCTGATGGATATCAATCCGGAAGATATTGAAAATATGTCTGTGTTGAAAGGGCCGGCTGCAGCAGCTCTGTATGGTTCGCGCGCAGCTGCAGGGGTTATCATCATTACCACAAAAAAAGGAAATACAGATGGTATCACGGAGGTAACTTTAAGCACCAGACTCACGGCTTCCTGGGTAAATCGTCTGCCGGAACAGCAAAGCACATATAAAAGAGGTGAATATACGGAGAAAGGCAGCCTTGAAACAGACTGGGTCTATAAGTCCTGGGGAGAAAAGTTTGGAAGTGGAGAAAAGATGTATGACAATATCAGTGATTTCTTTCGGACAGGTGCCAGTTATGACAATACGGTAACTGTATCGGGAGGTAACCCTGCTGGTAGTTTTTATCTGTCAATCGCTCGTTTTGACCAGAATGGTATTGTACCAAAGACAGGTTTTGAGAAAACTACATTCCGTTTCAATGGTGATCGTCATTATGGAAATTTCACGATAGCAGCGAATGTTGCTTATTCCGTATCGGGAACAGATAAGACTTTGACTTCGAGTGGGCTGTGGGATGCTGCCAGCAATGGAGCCATGGAAACAGTATATACCTGGGCCAGGAGTGAGAACATGAAACACTACCTCAATGAAGATGGTAGCAAGTATCGTCTTTTTCAGTCTCTGGATCCGGGAAATGATAAACTGAAAGATGATGAAGAGAATCCTTACTGGATCATCAATAAGAACCGGATGAAGGACAAAACGACGCGTTTTACTGGTTCGGTCGCTCCAGGCTATAAAATTACTGACTGGTTGAATGTAAGCTATAGAGCAGGTATGGACCGCTATACAACCAGTGATTATACCTATATAGCGGCAGGCGGAGCTGTGAAGGATACCTACCAGAATGGACGTTTATCTACCAGTGATCTTACGTATGAGTATATTACTTCTAACCTGATCGTAACAGCTAATCAGAAAGTAGGTGATTTTGATCTTAATCTGTTGGTGGGTCACTCTGCGGAAGATACAAAAGTGATACGCGAACGTCGGACGGGATATAAATTTGAAGTTCCTGATTTTGCAAGCTTTGAAAATATCGATGATTCCAGAAAATTCTTTGAGTCTTACCAGTCCAGAAAGAGATTGATGGGTGTATACGGGGAATTCAGAGCTGCTTATAAAAGTATAGCTTATGTAACTGTGACCGGGCGTAATGACTGGACCTCTACCTTGCCGACAAACAATCGTTCTTATTTCTATCCTTCGGTAAGTGGTAGTCTGGTATTCAGTGAACTGATACCGGAAAATGATGTTCTCTCTTTTGGTAAAATACGCGCATCCTGGGCACGGGTGGGCAAAGATACCGATGCATATGCATTGGAGACGGCCTTATGGGCACCCAGGACTTTCCTCTCCGGGGTCGGTGTTGGTAACAGTTGGACTAAAGGAAATCCTCTCCTGAAACCGGAAATTACAGAATCTACAGAGTTGGGATTGGAAATGCGCTTCCTGAACGGTCGCGTGGGGTTTGATCTCACTTATTATACCAACAACAGTAAGAACCAGATCGTATCTCCGCGTCTGAGTCAGACCAATGGTTATATTATGTATTCTAACAATATCGGTAATGTATATAACAAAGGTAT
>DALZBD010000046.1:0-13382 GCA_031977515.1 Bacteroides sp.
CGCACCCGTGTACGTTCCGAAAGAGATTGCCGGATTGACAGCTTTCACCTCCTGACGGGCCAGTCTCATGAAATCCGTGATATTTTTTGTTCTCCATTCGATCCAGGGAAGGAAATAGTTGCCACGTACCATTTCATAACGGTCGTTACCATCCTTTTTCCACTCCAGAATATCTTCCGGGAAGCGACTGATACTCTCTCCCAGCCACTCCTCAAAAGCACTTCTGGAGAGATCCGAGAAATCAGCAGTGATACCGTCGTAACGCACCCGATCCAGCATCAGACCGTCCAGTTTCGGATAACGGGTGACTACCTCTTTGAGAACCTGCAGGATATGCTCCCGGTACTCCGGATGGATCGGATTGATCATGGAAGCATATTTCTCCTTTACATCCATGATAGAGATGATCCCTTTCTCCGGGACATAGACCATGGAGGCCCATTCGGGATTCGAAGTATATACCTGTCCGCGATCGAAATAATTGTGTCCGGCAGAGAATACATTCAGTGAAGCGTGTACCTCCAGTCCCAGTTCGTGTCCTTTCTCTATAAACCGTTCGAGCAGATCGAAGTCTCCGCGAGGTGCACCGTGCCATTCTTCCATGCGGGGTGCGTATGCACTCTCATACAACACCTCTCCGGTGATGGGGCGGATATCCACGACAGCATGCGTAAAACCCAGAGACTTTATCTTCTCCAGATAGAAATCAATAGAATCTTTGTGACTGAATCGTTCAAAATTGGCAGTTGCGTCGAACCACATCAACGCAGGTTTATCTTCAGATGAAATGTTCTCTTTTTTACCTGCCTGGCAGGCCGTAAGTGCGATCAGGAGTAGAGCCACTCCCCATGGTTTTATGTTTGTCATAAGTTGGTTATAAATAATGTTTTTATTTGTCGTGAGTGATCTCTATCCGGAAAGGAGAAGCAGGAATCCCGGCGTTACTGAACAGACTGCCTTCCCGGAAATTCCGGAAACAATAGCGTACTTCTGTCGGAGACGAAACCTGAGGGTTCCATACCCTGATGCGTGCCGATCCGTTGATGATCTCCGCTTCCGCCGGGAGAAACTCCCCATCCGGACCGGCAATCTCAAATCCGGGAAGTTTGCAATTTTCCGGGATCAATCCTTCACCGGCATGGGTGAAGATCAATTCCACTACATTTCCGTGTGTTCTGTACTCTTTACAGACAGGAGCATGGGAGATATATCCTCTCTTTCCATAGGTATCGGTAAGAGCCAATAGAGCCAATCGTTGTCCGATCTCCTTTTTGCGGGGAGGGTGGATATACAGACTGTCTCCCACATCGGTAGTAGTAGCCATAGCTGTGAAAGCAACCTCTTCCGAGAGTTCCAGTTGCATCTGCCGGAACCACGCTTTGTCCCGTCCTTCCGGATCATCCGCGGCAAAAGGTGCCAGCTGAACGTAGTAGAATGGCAGATTGGGCTTTTCGGAGAAATCACGCCATTGCCCGACCATAGCAGGAAATAGATTTCTATATAATTCCGGTGCAGGCGTATTGGCCTCACCCTGATACCAGATCACCCCTTTCCAGGGGAATCCCTGCCAGGGATGCACCATTGCGTTCCACAACAATGTGGGAGTACCCGCTATCCAGCCGAATTCTTTCTGCTCCTGCAAAGGCAGTTCTACTTCCGGAAAATGACTGAGTGTATTCCTGTCCATCCACGCCTCTATCTTCGAAGCACTCCAGGCACATTGGATCAGTCCCACTGGCACATCCAGTACCTCCTGCAAGAGATCGCCATAATAGTAGGCTACCGCGCTGAATTCTGCTACAGCCTCCGGGCACAACTTCTGCCATTCTCCGGAAAGTTCCTCACGTGGGTATGTATCGTAGGCTTGTTCTACATGGAAAAGCCGTATCGGGCGTTGCTCCTTTGCTTTCACAATATCCGACAGGGTACCCTGGGTAGGCTGTCCACGGAACCCCTTCATGGGCATCTCCATGTTGGACTGTCCGGAACAGAACCACACTTCACCCACCAGAATATCCTCAAGGACCAACTCCTCCCCATCGGAGATACGGATCGTATAGGGACCTCCCGCACAGGGAGTAGTCAATGTTGCAGACCATCGGCCCTGGTGATTGCTTTGTACCTGCATCGGTTGTTCCTGCCAGGAAGGGGCTATACGCACCGTGCTATTCGGAGCTGCTTTTCCCCACAGCCCCACCTGATCGTTCTGCTGCAAGACCATGTGAGAACCAAATATAGCGGGGAGTTCTATCTTTGCATACAAAGAGACGGCACCCGGGAGGCTGCACAACAAAAAGAGTAGCATATACTTTTTCATACGGCTTATTCTATCTTACAGAGATTACTCCGGTTGGCTTTCGTATGTATTGCCAAACCGGTCGGTGGCACGTACCGTGATCACCGCATCCGGGTTTTGTGGCGTGGCGCGGAACATGTGTTCGTTGGGCGTCGCACTGATCCAGGGGAATTCCAGCTTCTCCTTATCCGCGCAAAGTGCTTCCGCTTTCGGATCGCAGGCACTGATACGCTCCATGGCTCCCATCACTTTTCCGTTTTCGGTCCATTCCACTGTCCAGTCTCTGTCCCAGTTCCAGACATTGGCCAGCAGGTCTCCGGGATATCCGGCGGAACTACCTGGTGCATAAGCCCTCAGTTGGTATTCTTTCGGATGCTCCGAGCTTTTGTAATACCAGCTCACTTCCTCACCATCCACCATATATACTCCGTATCCCTGCGGAGTACCATCCAGGCAGACATCTCCCTGCCACCACGTACCACATACGGCAGCCGTGATGTGTTCGTAAAGATTGTCCGAATGGATCAGGTTGCGGTTGTAATGGGTATGTCCGGCAAAAATATGTGTCTGATAGGGCTTCAATATCTCATACAGAAAAGCTGCATTGCTCACCCTTCCAGCTACATTGCCATTGGAATACTCGAAAGGGATCTTGTGATCCTCCAGCCGGGTAGGGATATGCAGGGCCACGAACAACAGACTTCCTTCTTCGAGGTAAGACACATCTTTCTCCAGCCAGGCCAGCAGTTTCTCTTCGATGTATCCCATGTAGAAATAATCTCTTCCCAGGTAGAAGACATCGTTCAGTACCACATAATGTGCCTTGCCCCGGTTGAAAGAGTAATAGGCAGGGCCGAATACCTCTTCAAAAGTGTGGTAAGAGGTATCGTGCGACCGCCCGTACAGGGTGAGATCGTGGTTGCCGATCACCCGGTAGAAAGGTACATCCAACTGATCCACAGCTTCGATATAAGGTGGATACAACTCCGGTCTGTCACTCACCAGGTCTCCGCAGTCGATCCCGAAAATATCCATTCCTTCGTAGGACCGGATCGTCTCCCGGCAATCTTCGAGGATACGCCGGTAAGGGATCAGGTTGTCCTCTTTGTACAGTTGCGGATCGGCGTGTACCAGGCAGATGTGCCGGGAGTCGTCGGTTGGGTTGGCTTCCAATACAAAATTATATTCTACGGTTCGGTCCGTGTCTATACGCTGATAGAAAGCAGGCATACTCCCTTCTCGAGGAGGTAAATATCCGGCGGGAGTAGATATATAAATGAAACTCGCATGTTCGCTCGTTGTAAACTGAAAATATCCCTGATCATCTGTAAGGGTACAGTGTGTTCCGTCCGTGACCACGACATCAGCGATGCCTGTCCCCTCACAGCAGACTTTTCCCTGTACCGGGTATTGTGCAAATGCGGAAGAGCAGCTACACAAGCACACAATCATCCAACCGATTTTTCTGTAATAAAGTAATGTTCTTTTCATGTAACGGTTATTTATTCCTGACGTGCTCATTTGATACCAAAATGGTGACAATAGCGGTTGTAAAGATGGCCTGCTTGTTGGTAGGCGGAATAAGGACTCATAAAGTGAGAAAACTCAAACGTGATCGCATCCTCCATTCCGGCTTTGCGCGCAGCCTCCAGCTTGAAAAGCAGTTTTTCCCACTTGATCGGTAAGAAACGAATGGGCATATCCCGGTCGAACGATTCGATGTTTGTCCAGCATCGGATACCGTATCTGTCTGCCAGTTTTTTATTGATCACCAGATAGTCGTACAATTCATGATAATCGACCTGACCATCCTGGAAAGCCATGATATCCACAACCCCTTCCACATTTGCCAGTATCTCATTCCATTCCTCTTCGTGCTCCTGTACCGATAGGGGTTTATCGCCTCCCATTACCTGGTCTGTTTTCACTCCATGGATGTAAGGGGAGACCATAGTAGGCAGGTTGCCTGAGACCTGCTTGGCATGCTTACCCATTTCGGCATATATCTTAGACATATTCTTCGTACGCCGGCTAATCTCCTGCGACAAGTACCATCCCCGGAAAGAAGGATGATGTCCGTACTTTTGCCATACCTCATCGATCAGGTAGTTGTTCAGGTCTATTTCACGCTGAAACAATCCTTCCTGCCAGTATTTACCGGAGTCGTACATCCCGAAATAGAAGTTCATGTTGTATGTATCCGCCAGTGTAAGGAACAACTCCACCAGATCCACAGGAGGATAATAGACATCTTCCCGGCTGAGCAACGATTGAAACGGGGCAGCAATCCACTTGCCCAACCCGGCCCGGATAAGAACAACCGTATTGATCCCCATCTTTTTCATTGCCTGGAAATCCTTGTCCCACTCTCTGCTTCCCCAGTTCTGATGAGGAATATCCCAACTGATCTCATCCAGGAAAGTGGCTTTGATCGGCATCCCTTGAAGTATATCCGGAGTGAGAAACTCCGGCAGTTCCTCCAGCATCCCTGTTTCAGGAATAAAAGAGGAAGGTGTATCTCCACCCGGAGAAGCCAGCAGTCGGTTGCCGGCAAATAGTGCGGCTGCAGCTGTTATCGTTTTCAGGAAATTGCGTCGTTGATTCATTCTTTTGTATATTTTATGTTATATGAGTGGTTATAGGTATAAAACGTATCCCGTATCCGGAGATCCTCCGCTTCATTGGGGTATTTAAATGAAAATCTCTTCTCCGAACTATACTTAGCTATCAGTCAGGAGGCTTCAGATCTCCGGAATACCGGGATACGTATCTTATCGTTTTATGGTTTGAGAGATTTCAGATAAAGGTCGATTCCACTGCGGACTTCACTCCAGTAGTCGTAACTCTTCACATGGATCAGGTCGAAGAGAAAGTAACCGTCACTTTCATGAATAGCAGCATCTACTGTGTTTGTAACAGCCTGACGAACATTCGTTCCCACAGGTACAGTCCAGTTGCCCACATCAGGCCCTCCGGCAAAAGCCACATCTCCCATCAGCAGAGTAGCCGCATTCTTACAAAATCCCTGTACGCTCCATTCTCCACTACCATAAATGCGATCGGCATTTGCGTATGCACCCAGCAACAGGTAGTCCAGATGGTCTGCATATCCGAAGTTTTTATACTCGGATGTAGCCCAGGATGGATACTGAGAGGCTGTGTCGAAGCGGGGACTGGCCCAGTTCACACCGTATGTATAATAGGTAGAATACCATCCTCCGACATATAGGCCAAAAGTGATATCATTATTCACAGACTTCACTTTGTCTCTGGCTTTCACGATGAAATCATGTATTATCTTAGCACGAAATTCCAGCCATTTCTTCAGATAAGGAGGTTGCGAAGCCGGTAATGCGGAAGTGCCAGGCAGTAAAATATCATCGGGAAAGTTCTCAATGGTTTTTCCGATATATTGCTCAAATTTGGTCCGGGTAACCTGGGAAAAGTCGCTGCGCATATCATCGAAACGACCACGATCCAGGAAAATACCATCTACAGAATATTGAGCCAGTTCGCCCAGCAGTGTCAACAGGTATTCCTGTACCTCATCGTTGGCCGGATTGAAGAACTTGGTACTGTAGCCATCGTCATATACGTCCATCGTATTCACCAGACCACTTTCCAGATTCAGTACGGTAGCCCAGTTCTTTTTTTCCGGATCACGGAAAAGCAATCCCTGTTCACCCAGTCCGTAAGGATACCGGTTGCCGCCGGTAAATGTATTGATGGCCGCATGTACTTTCAGTCCCACTGCATGTCCTGCATCAATGAAAGCCTGCAGATAGTCCCATGTTTCTGTTCGTTCGTAGTAAGCATATCTGCCGGAAGACCAGAAATCCAGTTTGGTGACTTCAGTAGCTACTGAAGAGCGGAAAAGCACATCGCCCATGGAAGGACGCACATCCACGACAATATCCGTAAATCCACACTCTTTTACCTTCGCCAGATCAGTCTCTATGTTTTGCCTGCTGTCGGCATAATCCGGGAAATTGGCCGCGGCATCTATCCAGATAAAACGGGGTTTTTCCTCATCCGGTACAGGTGGCTTTTCCTCCTCTTCCTTGTCATCGGGATTCCATATCCAGGGATTCTCCGGAGAATCCGAGCAGCCCCCAAATAAGCAAATACAAAACAAAAAGGTCAGATAGAGAGCGATTCGTTTCATTTGATGTGTTTTTATGTAACCGGAAGCCTGTGTATGATCTGTCCGGATCCCAGGCTTCCGGTAAGGGTCATTTATTTATCTATACAATCAAATTCGTAACTACCTAAAACTTTGTTGTTGTTGTCAAAGTAGTACACATGCAGCTTGAATCCGTCCAGAGAAGGAACAAGCAAAACATCACCCATAGCTGCCACACCATCGCCGGAGTTGAATGAAGGGCAAGCAGTATTGGAAAAAGCAAGTGCCGAAGTGGTATTTATATCTCCACTGAAAAGACTCATGCTGGTAATGTCAAATATATGCAGTTGAGGAACTCCTCCCCATTGTGGGAAAAAGTTAGGAGTAAACAACGCCAGGTAACGGGCATTATTGAACGGTTTTGTGTCCAGACAGTTTTGATTGGCCATCCAGTCTCCTCCGGAAAGTGAAGCCGAAGAAGTAAAGGTGTTTCCATCCATGTGGTGCAACAGATTGGCACTGTAATAAGATAGGAAATAGCCGTCCGCAGGATCTGTGGAAGCAGAGACCACAGTCGTATTGTTTTCTCCGGCTCCCCAGCTTACTCCATTCAGGTTGATCGCTTGCGGGGCACCGGGAACACCATCGGTCACTACAATCTGTACCAATCGGGAAGAAGAAGTGACGCCCGCTACACCTTCACAGGTAATCACAATGAGAGCATCACCATCCACATCTCCATAGATTTTTACTTTGGACCCCAATGGATAGCTGAATGAATTGGTGAATGAAGTATACAATTCCGGGGCCTGAGTTGTAGACGAGGTCTTCCACAAACTGAACGTTTGTCCCGATGTAGCTTCATTGTAGATCAGCATATGTCCTGCCGCATCACTGGTGACACCTTTTGCCTGTGCACTACCCAGATTGATCTGTCCAAGTCTCTGTCCCGTGATACGGTTCAGATAGATCGGTGTGGTTCCATCTCCCATGCAGATCACCAGATGGCTGTTTGTTGCCGCCAGTGTAGGTTTGTTGGCAGCTACCCAGGGCAGGTTCAGATTGTCCATATCAATCGCAAATATGGATTCCGCACTACCTGCTCTGAAACCATAATTGATCTTATCAGGAACATCTTTCATCACTTTATAGATCTTTTTATCTACTCCGTTATGAGCAGTAACAGTAAGTTCTACTACGTCATTATAGTCCAGCGCTTCTACAGTAGGATCCGGTGAAATGGTTGCATGATAGGACAATGACACTTCTGCCAGGCAGGCTGAAAGATCATCCGCGCTGATCAGAGAAACCGTTTGTTCACTCTGATCGATGATACCGGTGATAGAAGGATCTGCCAGAGCGAAACTCAGCAATTGACATTGAGCAGATTTCGTTCTTTCTCCTGTGATACAAATCTCTCTTTTTTCACCATTCGGCTCGGTCAGAGTGAAGTAATTTTCTTTAGTCAGGTCCAGAATGCTTAGTACAGGTTCTATTTTGCAATTGTTTGCAATATTGGCCTCTATTCTCATTGCATTCACATAGGGAGTAGTCTCATCCGAACTACTTTCCGGAAAATAGTAAGGAACAGGAATGACAAATCTATCCTGATTTGCATCCGTGATGTCGTATTCCACTGCTATTTTATCTGTATGTTCACCGCTGGTGAATTTAGCGACTAACCGTGTAATACCTTGCCGCTCTGTCGTAGGTAATACATATTCCGGATCGTGGCAGGCCGATAAAAGAACAACTGCCGCTACCAAAAGGTATAATTTATTTTTTTTCATATCTACTATGCTATTTATATATCGATAACGTGTTTCATATCTTCATTGCCACATAGAAATGCAGCGTTTAAATGAATAAGGGTATCCACACATACTTTTATCTCCATTCGGGATATTGCTCCACCGCTGAGTTGTTATTCAACTCTGTGGTTGGTAAAGGAAAACGATACATCTTAGCCGGGAAGTGACGGTCTTCTTTGTCACAATCTACATACGAATAGGTGAAAGATCCGTTGGCATTCTGTACAATCTTCAATCCATGCACCCGATTGCCGGTAAAGGCAGATTCAGCAAGTTTCCATCTGCGCATATCCCAGTAATAAAGCCCTTCGTATGCCAGTTCCACTTTACGTTCCTGCCGGATAGCTGCCATCAATTCGCTACCACTCCTGTCTGTATAAGGCAAACCTACCCGTTGCCGGATGGAACGTACGGATTTATTGGCTTCCGAACTTTCTCCTAATTGATGACAAGCTTCTGCATAGTTGAGAATAACCTCCGCCAGACGAATGTGTATCCAGGGCTGAATACCACTGGCCGCTTCGGAGAAATTATGAGTTTCATCCACCAGTTTTCTCAGATAGTAACCTGTAGTCGTACGTCCGGCCGGTACAGCATCCTCTTTCCAGGTACACCATCCGTCTGCACCACCGACAAAAGGTTCGATCGTACGCCCTTTCCAGGTGGCACCGTTGTACAGAACCGTAGCATGGAAACGGGGTTCCAGCAGTTCGTAGGGAGGCGTATCCGTAGTACCTTCTTCGTTGTGCCACGGAGACCAGTCCGGGAATCCTCCCGTAGCCAGTTCAAAACTCTCTACCATTTCCTGGGTCGGAGTTCCATATCCACCTATCGTCCCATTGTCCGGGTCGCCCGCCGGAGAATAATAATTGTCGAAAGAATGAGCCTGACCTGCACGGTCGTAGCTGTATTGCAGGATAGCTTCGCTGTTGTTGCTCAGGAATGCGTTTTCGTAATTGGTTTCCAGCGAATATCCCATAGCTATTACTTCCAATGCCGCTTTTTTAGCTACATCCCATCTTTCGGCATAAAGCATATACCGGGAAAGTAATGCATAGGCCGCTCCACTGGTCACACGGCCGTTGGATGCAGTGTTTACCGGAAGATTTTTTCCTGCGAAAGTCATGTCTTCCTCGATGAAATCCCATCCCTCTTTCTCGGTGCTGAGAGGAGTATCTTTCTGTATATTCTCCATCACATCGTCATAGATGATCACCTCTTTGTAGCGTTTCATCAGTTCAAAGTAGATCATAGCTCTGAAAAAGCGCATTTCAGCCTCCAGGCGATTGGTATCTTCTTCAGAGAAATCACTGTATTTTTTGAGATTTGCCAAACCCTCATTGATGCGTCTGACAAAAATATACCCATTGCCCCACATGCCCATATAAGCATCTACATAAGACTGTGTGAGTACACTGCCTCCGTATGCTACTTCGTTGGGTATATACATCAGAGAGTTGTAGGTCATGGAACTGTATTTGAAAATATCCGTAAAAGCTTCTGTGAGCCCGGCAGTAGACTGTCCGTTGCTAAACTGTCCGTACGTATTGATGTAATGGTAGTAGTTGTTTATGGCAAGCTCGGCGTATTCTACTTTGCTCCACACCAGTTTGTCCGAGACGGCAGCAGTTGGTGACAGATCCAGGAAGTCATTGCAGGCTGTAAAGCACAGGCTGCTTCCTAATAAAATGGCACTTAATATCTTTGTTTTCATACGATTGATTATTACGAATTAAAATGTAAGTGTGACTCCGCCCATTAACGTCTTCTGTTGCGGATAATATCCATTGTTCACACCGGGTGATTCCGGGTCAATCCCTTCCGGCAGACCGGAGAGAGTAAATATATTTGATCCTTCCACAAATAATCTCAGATTTTCGATTCCCGCTTTGTTCACGATCTTACGGGGAATGGTATATCCGATCTGAGCCGTTTTCAGACGCAGGTATCTTCCGTTGCGGAACCAGAAAGTAGAAGCAGCTCCATTGTCTCCACCGTGAGTGGTAGAACCCAGGGTGATTCGTGGGAAAGTTCCGTTCGGGTTGTCAATGCTGTATGCGTTTTTCACAAGGAACAGGGGTGAATTTCCTCCTTCCTTAAAGGTCTGTGTCCAGATGGTATTGTCATCATGACCGTTGTAATAGGTACCCGTCAGCGATACTTCGAACAGAGCTCCACCTGTAAACTGAGCATTGATATCAAAACCATTCCATTCCGCGTTCAAGTTAAATCCGAATGTCAGTTCCGGACGATTGCTCTTGGCAATCAGGCCTTTGTCCTGTCCGTCAATCTTACCATCTCCGTTGATGTCTCTGTATTTGATATCTCCTACATTCGGACGGGTACCGTACCAGGCCGAGTTGTCAATTTCTTCTTCCGAACGGAACAGACCTTCGGCAATCCAGCCCCATACGGAATTGACACGCTTCCCAGTCAGTTTGTGCATCTCCGGGTTATTTTCTGAATCCGGATACTTCACCCAACGTGCTTTGGCGTAAGTCACATTTCCCGTAATTCCATACCGGAAAGGTTTTCCAGCTACATTGAAACGATTCTGATGTCGCGCCAGTACTTCAATACCCTTAGTATCTACAGCACTGTAATTGGCATACGTATAATAATATCCACCCATAGAAGGTGGATAACCACTTCCCATACTCGTCAGGATATCGTAGTTGTAATTGTAGAATACATCGAATTCCATACCCAATAGTCCACCCCATAAAGTGAAGTCAAAACCTACGTTGTACGAAAGTGTTTTTTCCCAGGTCAGGTAGGGATTGGCAATTACGCTGGTATAAATCGCATCCTGTAAAGTTCCGTTCAATACTACCGGATTGTCATGGTACCTGTATGTACTCAGGAAAGAATAAGCAGTGACGTTGTCGTTGCCCAGCAGTCCGACAGAACCTCTGATCTTGAGATCATCCACAAAATCAGCACCCTCCATAAAATCTTCTTTGGAGATCCTCCACGCTACCGATCCGGAAGGGAAGAATGCCCAACGTTTTCCACTTACATTTCCTGCAAACTTGTACGAACCATCGTATCGGCCCGAGAACTCTGCAAGATATTTGTTGTCGTAATCGTAGCGCAGGCGGAAAGCATATCCCAGACTTCTGGAATGTGTACTCCAGCCACCGATGGGTGAGTTATCCGGTATACCCAGTCCTATTTCGGGAAGTTCGGCAAAACTCAGTCCCTGTGCATAGGCAGAAACCGAATTGGACTTGTTGTCACGTATCTCTGACAAGAGCAGGGCATCTACATTGTGCTTTCCGAATGAACCTGTATATGCAATATTACCCTGACCGACCAACTGGGTAGAAGAAGCCTGACCTTCCCCCAATTTAATGGTGGTGAGTCCGTCACGTGGATCAATCGTCTTCGCATAACCCAGCTTGTTTGTTGAGTCCGGCAGACGTATCATCATCGTTTCGTAAGGAGTAGACAGATTCTTATCATGAGACGTGGAGTAGTCGTAAGCACCTGTCACTTTCAGAGAAAGACCTTTCACCCAGGGCACATTGTATTGCAGAGAAAAATTAGTTTGTGCCCTCACACCCCGGTTTTGCTTGTAGCCAGATTCGTAGATCGCTGCCAATGGACTATGAGGCTTACCCGTATTGCGTATCGGAGTAGAAGTATACAAACCATCATATTCTACAGGAAGATAGGGATGCATCGCAATGGCCTGACGCGAAATGGAAAGCCAACTCTGCTGTCCCAGATCTATGTTTGAATCCGTACCTCCGGAAGCAAATCCAGGTGTCTGCCTTTTACTTACCTGCCCCGAAACCCCCAGAGTAAATTGAAAATTCTTTGCTATTTCCGTTTCCAGATTGGTGCGCAGGTTGTAACGGTTGTAATCAAAGTTATCTATATTTCCTTTTTGCCCCAGATAACCGACAGAAGAGAAATAGCGTGTTTTATCCGTTCCACCCTGTAACGTCACACTGTGACGCTGATTGGTACCGGTACCAAACACCTTATCAATGTAATTCACATTGTCCCATCCGTCAGTAGGATCACCATTGAGCATTTTACCAATATCCTCATTGGTAAAGATCGGATCGTATTGATCGCGGCTGGTGATGACTCCATTGGCCATTTTATCCATCATGTCTGCCATGTTGTAATAATGTGCAAACTGAGGCCCGTCCATAAATTTAGGGAAGTTGGCATTGAAAGAAGCACCTACAGAACCGTTGTAAGTAATCTTGGTTTTTCCTTCTTTCCCTTTTTTCGTGGTAATGATGATCACACCTCCTGCAGCCTGCAACCCGTATATGGCGGCCGCAGATCCGTCTTTCAGTACAGAAACACTTTCAATATCGTTCGGATCCACTTCGTTGATAGAGCGTGGTATTCCATCTACAATATAAACAGCAGCATATCTGGAACCACGGATCGTCAGTGAAGCCTGGTCGAGCCCCGGCTCACCGGATTCCTGTACGGAGGCGATACCTGGCAGACGACCGCCGAGTACACTGGAGATATTAGTAGAAGGAGCCTTCAGCAATTCATCTCCTTTGATGGCAGATACAGCACCTGTCAGGGTCGCTTTCTTCTGAATACCGTATCCCACCACGATCACCTCCTCGAGAGAAGCAATGTCTTCTTTCATCACCACATTGATATGAGTTTTGTTTCCCACTCTTATCTCCTGTGTAAGCATCCCCACATAGGAAAAAGTCAATGTATTTCTGGAGTCGGCCTGAATGACATATACTCCGTCCATATCCGTAATAACGCCACTTCGGGCACCTTTGACCATTACGGTGACACCTGGCAATACATTACCGGTTTCATCTGTAACGGTACCTCTCACATGAGTCTGTGCATATAGATTTGTCGTGCACAGGAGGAACATACAAAGTGAAACGAACCATACGTTCACTTCCCGCCTTTTTCTTAGGTAAATAATTAATTCTGTCATAGAATCAAATGTTAAGATTGATAATACAAAGAGTCGATTTTATTCTCAGTTCTGATTAGAGTAGTTTCTCCGTTTTGTGGTTGCTTTTCCTTGTTTCTACCAGTTTCTTCGCCGTCTCGCTGATCTGATACAATGCCCTTGGCACATGGAAGCATCCCTTCCATTTCCCACCTTTGAGCGTGAGCAGGGGTTGTCCGTGTCTGCCCAGATACC
>DALZBD010000047.1:0-13360 GCA_031977515.1 Bacteroides sp.
CACGTAAGCCCTTACCTCCGGCTACGCAAGCCCTTGCCTGTAACCAGCCTACAGACACTCCCATTCGACAGGATGAAATAAGTCCTGAAATTTTACTATATTTCAAAATTGACCCACTGTGACAATGGAATCATTGTCACAGTGAGGAGGGGTAAAAATTTCTCCTTTACCTTCCTTTCCCCTTATCTTTGTCACATCAGAAAAACAGCTGAGAACAAGTGTACATAGTGATCAGCTTTCCGGGCCCGGAATACTCTGATAGAATTAATTTATTCATTAACTATAAAAACTAAAGCATTATGCCTTTATTTTACAAGTCGCGTCAAAGTACGTTTGAATCAAAAGATAAAAAAAAGAAATGGTTTCCACGCCTGGTTAAAGTTGGAAAAATGGTAGAAACAGAAGTCCTTGCCCAACAGATTGCTTTCAGTTCTTCTCTCACACCGGGAGATGTACAGAATGTGCTGGCAAACCTGACTGAAGTCATGAGACAGCATCTGATGAACAGCCGTTCGGTTCGTCTGGCAGGGCTGGGAAGCTTCACTGTCATCGCAAAAGCAGGAGGTAACGGAGTAGATACTGCAGAAGAGGTAAATCCAAATCAGATAAATACTCTCCGGATACAGTTTACCCCTTCTTATACCCGCAATACCATCGAAGGCACTACCCGTGCGATGTTCTCAGGCATAAGTTTTGAGAAATGGCCGGATGCTGCGACAGGTAGTAAGGATCCGGATGACGGAGGAGGAACTGAACCACTGGGATAAATCCATTTTCAAGGAGTAAACGTTTGTAACCCGAAGGCGGTATGCGTAAAGGCATACTGCCTTCTTTTCACCGTTGCATGGGGAAAGGAATATACATACTATCCCTGATTCTACATTTGACGTTTGGCCCTGTCGGAATACAATCACTGATACATTTTGCCGGATGTTACTTTCATAGAAAACTTCTTTCAATCCACAGTTCGGCAGTCGCTCCCCTGCAATCGCGTAAAATAGTTTTCTACTTCGATATCCCGGTCCCGGTATATGCAGAAATATCTTTCAAAAAGGAGTACAAATCGTTCATCTGTTTCCTTGATTTTCTATCTATTTCTAATCTTTTACCAGATCCATCTTAAAAAAAGCTTTATCTACCTGGCTTTATAGGGCCTACAGAGCCGAAACCAGTAATAAAAATCATTTTTTTTCACGAGACCACAAAAGAATAACAGCTCCATAATATTGGTATTCAAACCAGTTACATAGATTCCGAATTTCAACAAAACAAATCAATATTTACACACAGTCCCATCATTTCTTCGCTTGTTTTGCACACAACCTCACATACAAATACATACTATGAATCACATCCGGAATTTTATCGGGGGGAATATCTGCCTGTTTTTTCTATTAGCCTGTCAGCCATATCCCCCGGAAGTACAGGAAGCACTGGCACTCGCGGGAGAAAACCGCCAGCAACTCATAGAGGTGCTTGAACACTACCGTGGCAAAGAAAAACAGAAATACCAGGCTGCCTGTTTCCTGATCGCTCACATGCCCTACCATCGTAGCAAAGAACAGATCCTGACTGATCCTTCCTATGCCATCTATTTCCGGCAAACAGACTCTATCTGTCAGGAACTCTTCCCGGAGACAAACGTACAAGATATAAAAGAGCCGCATGATTCGCTGCGGCTGGCTTTCGCAGATGCCTTTTCCAAGCTGCCACCACCTGTCAGACTGTCCGGAGGTCCCGATACGGAATGGATCACAGCGGATTTTCTGATAGACAACATAGAGACCGCTTTCGATGCCTGGCAGCACAGTCCGTTGATACAAAAGATGGACTTCGCTGCATTCAGAGAGTATGTTCTACCCTATCGCAGCCAAAGCGAACATCCGTGGCTACGTTCCCAATTGAAAAATACATTTGCTACCGAACTGCTGAAAGAAGGAGCCAGGGAAGTACGTACCCCCATCGAAAGATACAAACACTTTATCGACAGGCAACGCTGGGTCAGCCGGCGGGCCACCCCTGACGAACACCTCGGTCTGTACGATCTGTATATCCGGGCCTTCAAAGCCAATTGCCTGCACCT
Source organism: Bacteroides sp. (assembly GCA_031977515.1). Lineage (GTDB taxonomy): Bacteria > Bacteroidota > Bacteroidia > Bacteroidales > Bacteroidaceae > Bacteroides. Next base: position 2,084 of record DALZBD010000047.1, read on the forward strand.
CACCACCTGGACTTGTGACATCTTCCGGGCATGCGGCATACCGGTAGCCTTCGACTTCACCCTGCAGTACCGCGACCGCGACAGACAACATTTCTGGTGTGTATCCCCGGATAAAGACGGGATCTGGAAACCCTTTACTGTACCCGAAAACAACCTGATGGAAGACTGGGAACAGGAGCTGAAATACGTCGGAAAGGTCTATAGGGCCAGTTACGAGGTCAACAGACAGTCTCCTGCTTTTCTGACGGAAGACGTGGAAGAAGAGTTGCCACCCAACCTGCGTACTCCCCTGATGCGTGATGTCACCGCCTCCTATCACCGCACCGTGACTCTTACCTACGATCTGCCGGATATATCGGATCAGCCCTGGGCCTATCTCTGCTTCTTCAGCGAACAGAGGCAATTGCAGGCAGTAGCCTGGGGAAAGGCAGACCTGCGCAAGCAACAGATCGTATTCGAACAGGTACCGGTGAATACATTATTCGTACCGGCCTTTTACGAAGCTGGTTCGTTTGTGCCTTTCGGTGCACCCTTTTTTGTACAGACAAGTGATACAGTACACTGGCCTCACCCGCTGCGGGAGGAAACACACAACGCTGCGCCCTGTCTTCATATCCGCAACGATCGGGTAGTGGGCAGCAAAAGCAGCTATACGCTCTCCTATCAGTCGCTATCTCCCTCGTTCACCCGGCCTCAGTCGTTGCTGCTCACCCGCAAATATCCGGAAAAACGGGAGATGAAGCGTATACAGGAGAAACTCCGGGGTGCGCTCTTCCTGGCCACCAACCAGCCAGATAGTGCCTGGGATACCCTTCATCAACTCCGGGAAGTACCCCCACCCTATCTCCAGCAGGTAACCTTGTCGCCGGCTGCACCTTACCAATTTTACAAATTTATTGTTCCGGACTCTCCGGTAAACATCGCAGAAATGGAATTTCTGGGACACCCTACAGGCTCTTCTGTCTATCTTCCGCCTACTCCTCTGCCGGTGCTTTCCCCACATGCCACACCCGTAGCAGATGATCCGCAACTCACTCGCTACGAAGGCACTCCGCTCACCCCGGGCACCTCTATCCACAATGCCTTCGACCACAACCCCGAAACCTATTGCGGAGCGGGTAGTATCTATATGGATTTCAGCAGGCCGGTACCTGTCAGTCAGGTACGGTTTATGCCACGTACCGCCTACAATACCATTATTCCCGGACACAGGTACCAACTCTCTTATTGGACAGACAGTGGCTGGCGGAAGAGCGACATACGTACGGCCACCTATCACTATGTGGAGTTTGACAACATCCCTTCCCATACGGTCTACTGGCTACACGATCCCGACTACGGAAGGGAAGAACTGGCTTTTTTCTATATCGATGGAAAACAACATTTTATTCACGAAGGGCTGGAGAACTTACCTCCTCTGATACCTGCACTCAACTCTTCATGCCCATGAAACGACTGACAACCCTCTTGTCGGGGACAGCTGCCCTATTTAGCCTACTTCCTTTGCTCCTGCCCGGGGTGGCAGACCATCAGAGTCACCTGCCCGACCAGGATCAGCTGATCCTCTGGCTGACGGCTCTCTGCCTGCTTGTGTGTCTGATTGCTGCTGTCCGTTGGCTACTCTACCCGCAGCAAAGCCTGTCGCTTACCCGTACAGACCTGTGGATCAGTCTTTTCATAGGGTGGATACTGATACGTTCGCTTCCCACCGATCATCCCATACTCCTGCTGCCTGTATTGTGCCTGCCTGTGCTCTATTTCCTATACCGGTCCTTGTCTGTCGGGCAACTGCGCATACTGCTATGGATACTGCCTCTCTGCGCACTGATCCAATTGCGAAGCAACTATCTTCGCATCGAAGAGCCGTGGCAAAGTCTGGCAAACGGTTGGGGAATTTTCGGTAATACAGGTATCTGGGGTGGATTTGTAGCGCTGGCTTCCGTCATCGTTTGCTCCTTTACCCTACAAGCCCGGACCGGACTCTACAGGTTCGGTGGATGGTTGCTACTAATTCCTCTCTTATATGCCCTCGTAGTCAGTCAATCCCGGGCAGCCTGGTGTGCCTTTCTCGCTGCAATCATCTGGTTGACCTATGATACTTTCCGCTTGCAACTGCCACCCCGGTTGAGCCCATTGTTTCGTCGGCTTCTTCTTCTGATAGGTATAGTGCTCGTATGCTGCCTCTATTTCCTGAAAAAAGAGTCGGCAGACGGCCGGTTGCTGATCTGGATGGTGGCTGCAGGTATGTGTATGCAAGCACCTTTCACAGGTTGGGGTGTTCACGGCTTCCGGACACATTACATGGAGCATCAGGCAGACTATTTCGACAGCCATCCTCACTCTTCCTTCCTCCTGTTGGCTGACGAAAGTTCACATGCATTCAATGAACTGCTACGTATCGGAGTAGAGTTGGGACTGCCAGGAATAGCGTTGGCAATAGCCCTCTTCTTTTCTGTTCGGAAAAAGGAGGAACAGGTACATCCTTTGCAGCGACCCGCCACTGCCCTACTTATTGGCTGGATAGTCTTCTCGTTCTTTTCCTATCCCCTTTCTTACCTGCAATTCCGACTCGTCCTGTTGCTGGCAATAGCCATTTTATCTCAAAGAGAAACACCTATAAAGTTGTTTTCCTTTTCAAAAACCCTGCATCCACGTTTTCTTCCTGCCACACTATGTCTCGTTTGTCTGGCGCTGCTACCTGCCAGTTTCACTCACCTCTCCCGACAATTTCACGCACAGCAGACGTGGAAACAAGTATACAGTCGACACAAAACAGATCCTGCAACCGCACTGGCTACTTACCGCAAACTCTGTCCTGCCCTCTCTCACTCTCCGGTGTTTCTCTATCGGTACGCCGAAGAATTGTTTCGCAACGGACAGCTGCAACCAGCATTGGAACACCTGAGACAGGCACGTCTGATTCAGTCTCGTGCCTATATGTATACCCTCGAAGGCAGGATACATCAGGAAACAAAAGATTTCGAAGCAGCTCAGAACTGCTGGATACAGGCACACCGCATGATCCCCTGCCGGCTACGGCCACACTACCTGATGATGAAGATGCACCAGGCACGAGACGATACCGACAATATGCTTCTGCATGCCTGGGAGTTGTGGAATAAAAAAGAGAAAGTCCACTCCCCGGCATCTTATACCATGAAGCAGGAGGCCAGGCAACTTCTTCTCCAACACAATAAGATATCCGACAAAATAGATGAGAGTAATAAACATTAAAAACAAAACATCATGAAAACATTCATTAAAACTATTACATTCCTGATGTGTGTGACCACTTTCTGTCTGAGCAGTTGCCAGCAGGAAGCAAACGAGGCCTCGGACAGCAACGAACGGGCACAGGTAATCAATCAGGCCAAGAAATGGTTCGAAAAACAATGCCCCGATCGGGTAGTATACATTCCTATACACGACGGTACTTTACTGCCTGCTACCCCCAACTGGTCACAAGCGATGAGGCGGAAAAACCAGGATTTCAGTGCGGTGGAGGTAGCCTTAAGTTGGGAGAAAGGAGTTTCTTTCTTCTCTGAAGATTGTAAACAACTATACGAAGAAACAGGAGATGAACGTTATCTGCAATCGAAAACACGCATTGTAGTACTAACTGATCGCCAAACAAACGAAACAACCTCTTTCCTGATGACCCTTATTCCGGATTCTTACTTTCTTCACAAAACAGATATGATGCCTTTCAAAAAAGTGACTTATCTGGATAAGGTAGACTTTACAGGTAGAATTATTCTGAGAACTCTGGATGGAGAGTGGATAAAAGGAAGTAGCTATTATGAGGGAGAGGAAGATGGATTTTTCTCTATACAGACAGGTGGAACTAATTCTATACAGACACGTGCTCTGGTTTGTAAAGAAACCCCTATTTATCATAAACTTTATTTCCCCCCAACAGACGAAGAAGCTGAAATGGGAATAAGGGGAACTTGGGAAGATGTATTTGTTGGTTACGATGTAGAATGTTATGACGATGAAGACAAAGATCCAGTACCTCCTATATTACCAAACATAACTCCTTGCAAAAATTGCAAAAAATCTTCTACTAATGATTTAGGAACAAAATGTCCTTATTGTAAAGAAATTAAATAATTAATTATATTTGTCGGATATCTTTTAAAATATGAGCATGAAAAAATATATACTATTTTTGATAATAGCCATTTTCGTCCAAACACTCTCCGCTCAAGTACAAATAAGTGGATATATTACAGATGAAACAGGTCATCCTTTACCTGGAACTCACATCCTAATAAAAAAAAATAAGAAATACATCTCTGGAGTTATTACCCAGGAAAATGGATATTTTAATATCTCTGAGATTGAATCAGGAAAATACAGTTTATCTTTTTCTTATATAGGACAAGAGAAAGTTACATTTCCTCTTCAGGTAGAAGACGAGGATATACATTTAGAAACTATCACTTTAAAATCTGCAAACCACCAGTTAGAAGATATAAATATCAGAAAAAAGTTATTACGTATTAATAAGCCGTTGAATATAATACATACGCCGGTATCAGGAAAAACAAACTATTTTAGGTATCAGATCCCAGAATATGATGATTTTATGGGGCAGTGGCAGTGGCAATCCAATAATGAGGATACTATATTTAATCTGATATTAAAACGCGAAAAAATACACCGACAATACTCATCAAATTTAGAAAAAAAGTATACAGAAGATTATTGGACCGTATATGAAATAAATGATTTTTTAATTGGTTGGTATGAGGTTACTGTCAATGATTCTGTTATAGTATCTAATTTTGCCAGTCAAATTCCTGTAAGTACATTTCCCGACATTAATAAAGTAAATATACTGGCTCGGCCTGAACAGAATATGTTACCCCATACAATACGAATCGCACAAATCAAAAATCCATTGAATAAACATAAGGCATACATTTTCATGACATTATTGGACAACGAAAAACAAACAGCACTTTGGGATGCACGCAGTCTAATAAAAGATCACATAGATTATGTGTTATTAGGAGACGCAGATCAGGAACTACTGGGATTTCCTACGAAAGTTATCTTAAAGAAAATAGAACCTATTGACCCATAATATATGAGACCTACAGCTTGTATTTTAATATTTCTCATTCTATATAACAATCTATCCGCAAAAGTAGAAATAAGGGGATGTATCATGGATGAGATGAATATGCCTCTTTCTTCAGTTCATATCATAGTGACCCAACAAGAAGATCAAAAATATTGGGGACTCAGTTCTGAAGATGGACTTTTCAGTATCTCAAATGTAGAACCAGGAGAGTATCAAATCCGTTTTTCTTGCATGGGTCAACAAGCAAAAACACTCTCCATTAAAATCGAAAAAGAGAATATTGAATTGGGCAATGTAATTCTTCCAACAGCGAAATACCTGCTCCAAGATGTATATGTGGATAAACAACTACTTTATATCCCAAAACCACCATTTAATCCTGGAAGAGGACCAGATATACATAAACAAAACTTTTATCGATATGCTCATCCCGAATATAAAAACTTTAAAGGTCAGTGGCAATGGCAATCTCCCACAGGAGACACTGTTTTCAATCTTATTTTTACAGATGAAATTATCTTAAAAAGATATCGTGCAAAACTCAGAAATCCGGAAATGATACATACTCCCACGGATTTCAAAGAACCAACAACCATGGTACATGCCAAATTTGATTTCTTAATTGGATGGTATGAACTGATTATTAATGACTCTGTAATTGTATCGAACATACCGGATGATCCTAAAAAAATGAAAGTAAAATCCTACAATCAGCTTAAAAAATCAAATCTTATAGTTCGTTTTGAACAGGATATGCTACCGTATACCATACGAATCATCCAAATAAAAAATCCTATAAATAAACATAAAGGTTATATTTTTATGACTTTGCTAGATAATGAAAAACAGTTTGCACTTTGGAATGCACATGCATTAATTAAAGATGAACGAGACCATGTTGTACTGGGAGATGCTGATCAGGAATTACTGGGATTTCCAACCAAAGTAATTCTGAAAAGAATAGAATAGTCTATTATACAAAAGCCAGAAGTCGATAAGAAGAAATGCAGGAAAATAAACTGTAAAAATAGCTACAGACCCACCCCATCAGGGATAGAGAGAGATAAAACGCCGGTTTTCGTCGGCAATACGCCGTTTGGCCTCCTCCATATCGGACAGGTTACGCACTCCGCTGTAGTAGCAATCGTTGTAACCATCCGTCACATACCACAGGCCATCGTCCAAAGACTCAAATACCAATTGCAGCACTGTTTCTGAGTCGGGATAACCACCGACCAAGGTTTTACGAAGGGGCTGATCTTCGGTATAGCGGGTAAAGTAGCCATCTGTGCGACCTGTAGCGTCGAGGTAATCGGTTCCGAGCAATAGCCACCTGTCTTGTGTATAAGAAAGATTGACTTCCTTATCGTCGATGTAGAGAAGTAGGTCGGTCTTCAAAGGAAAATGGATGCGACTGTACTGAAAAGAAGCACTGTGGGCAAAAGAGTCGATAAAATGGGCAAATGGTTCTTGCGACTGAAGGCATGCAAAGGTAGTGTCGGCAACGCGGAATCCATGTTCTTCCATCATTCTGACGAAAGAAAGTGAACCTATTCCCCATATACCAATCAGAAAACCAATGATTCCGGACACCTTTTTCATATCTGCACATTCCCCTGTTAGTGGCTTCAAGGTGCCAACAAAAAGATACGTAGAAAGGTTTAGGCAGGAAGGTTATTTCTCCGGGGTTTGATAAGAGTTGCACATAACTTGTAGAGACGCAATACCTTGCGTCTCATTTTTATAGTTCCTTTCCGGGATTCTTCTTTTACATTCAGATAGGACAGTGGGGGTTTGGTAGTTGGGGTGTTCAAGGGATTGTAGGGGTATTTGAAGTATTTGGGGCATTTGGGGTTGAGACGCAAAGTATTGCGTCTCTACAAGTAAATCAATATCCCGTGCGGTATTTGGTGTAATGCCCATTCAACATCACCTCTCCCTTTTGATAAATTCGTACCCGAAACGGCACGACAAACAACCGTCCTGATCGCAATACGATTGCTGCAATTCCAGTAGTGCCTGCGAACAGGCAGCATCTTTTACCTCCACACCGGCCTTTTTCCAGTTGCGGATGATGTGATTGTCTTCCGCAGGGAGAGACTCCAGAAAATGTTGAGCCCGGTCGCACAGATGCTCTTCTCCGGTATGCATACCGTACGTATAGAGGAAAGGAACCACTGTATTGATTACCAACAGATCCAACGAGCGACTGCCCAACCGTTTGGAAAGTCTTGTACTCTGCTTACCGAATATATAGTGTGTCTCCCAATACCTCGAAGGTTGTACATCAAAAAGTGCCTTCACCTCCTCCAGACGTTCTGCTTCCAGCAAACGGGAGAGCAATCCGCGGCGTTTGCCGCACAACACAGCCAATTGTGCGATGCGGATATGCGGAAAATTCACCGGACGCAGCCGCAGGAACTTCCAGTATACCGGGTCCATGGAAGCGGAACGGAATTTATGTTGCAGATACAGGTATTCTTTGCGAAGCGATTGATAATACTCATCACCTATTTCCTTTTCCAGCAAACCTGCCGTTCCAAACAGAAGAGCCTCCACCTGTGTGAGATCATCGTGATGTTTGTCTACAGCTTCAAACGGAAGCTTACGCGCCCATACTTCAAAGGCATCTCCATTGACTCCGAAACCAAAGTTACGCGCCAGATTCATCAACAGCACATCCTCCCAGTGCCACACCGTGTCGTGGAGCCATTCGAGAATACGATCTGCTTTGCGCTCCAGACGACGGATCTGCAAGGCGGTAAACCAACCTCGCATATCCAGGGAATTCAGTCTATCCAGTACAGCCTGACAACGTGGTCTGCGATCGGCCTCCAACAGAGAAAGGTGGTTGCGACGTATGTGATCGGGAACAGGTAGTTCCAACTGGGGCAGTTTCTGTTCCTTTTCACCGATGTAGATCTCACAATCGGCCTGCTCCACCACATGTAGGATCACTGCGCGATACGCTGGGTCTTGAGCATGACCGTGATGTTTCCAGTCGGAAGAGCGGATATGTATCTCCACAGCTCCTACCCAGGTGGTATCGCCGATACGTACTTTGGCTTGCAAGAAATCAGGACCTGCATGAGGATTGGAAAAACCAGGGTGTAGTACTTCTACCTGCTGGCCGCAGGTGGTTCGAAGCGTAGACGTGGGAAACAGTTTATGCTTCCATACGTAGTGGATAAGACTTTCCATAGTTAACATATAAAGGTTGACAACTGTTGCGCCTATGATGTATACCGGGAAGAATTTCCCGCTCAATCAGAGACTTTTAACCGAATCCTCCCTGGTGTGTTTGCTAAAATTTCATGATAAAATTAAACAGGAGATGAATCGTTTCCGCAAATATAATAAAAATCTTATCTTTGCCAACTACAATTAATTTACGATTTACCAATTTACGAATCGAAGATCGACGAAGTCAACACAACGGTCGACGAAGTCAATTACGATTGAAAGTACAACGTACAGGTCAGAAGGGAATATCTGTTGTTTCAATCAAAGATTATACAGGAAAGGAAAGAAATCCTTCTACAGTTATGATAAGATGTTTCAATCATAGAACGTAAATCGGATCGTTTCTAATTAATAAAAAAAAGAATGAAAATAGCATTGATAGGTTACGGTAAGATGGGAAAAGAGATCGAGAAGATCGCCATTCGCCGTGGACACGAGATCGTTTGTATCATCGACATCAGTAATCCGGACGACTTTGCTTCGGAAGCATTCCGCTCGGCAGACGTAGCCATAGAGTTTACCAACCCCACCGTAGCCTACAGCAACTACCTGAAGGCATTCGATGCCGGAGTGAAAGTCGTATCGGGCAGTACGGGATGGATGGAAGAGCACGGTGAAGAGATCCAGCAGCTTTGCACAACGGGTGGGAAAACCCTCTTCTGGTCTTCCAACTTTAGTCTCGGCGTAGCCATCTTCTCGGCAGTGAACAACTACCTGGCACGGATCATGAACAATTTTCCGGAATATGATGTAACGATGAGTGAGACGCATCACATCCACAAACTGGACGCTCCCAGTGGCACCGCCATCACCCTTGCAGAAGGTATCCTGGACAATATCTCACGCAAAGAGAAGTGGGTCAATGAAAATCCTACCGATGCCACCGAACTTCCGATCGAGTCTATCCGCGAAGGAGAAGTAACAGGGATACATACCATCAGCTACGAATCGGAAGCAGACTTTATCCGCATCACCCACGATGCCAAAAACCGCCGGGGATTTGCCCTGGGTGCCGTACTGGCAGCGGAATATACAGCCGGGAAAGAAGGTATGCTGGGAATGAGCGACCTGTTTCCGTTTTTAGAACAATAATTAGTTGAATCATGAGAAAAGCAACACGCGCGCAATGGATCAAATTTGCCATTGTTACAGTTTTATATCTTCTCTTTCTGCTCTGGGTACGGAGCTGGCTGGGACTCATCGTCCTTCCCTTTATCTTCGATATATACATCAGTAAGAAAATACCCTGGACGTTCTGGAAAAACTCAAAAAACCCTGTCGTACGCAATGTGATGAGCTGGGTAGATGCCATTGTCTTTGCTCTGGTAGCTGTCTATTTTGTGAATCTTTACATCTTCCAGAACTATCAAATACCCTCCTCTTCCATGGAGAAATCGATGCTGGTAGGAGATTTCCTGTACGTAAGTAAGCTCAGCTACGGACCGCGTGTACCTAATACTCCGCTGTCGATGCCGCTGGCACAACATACATTGCCCGTGTTCAACACCAAGTCCTATATTGAATGGCCTCAATGGGACTACAAGCGGGTACCGGGATGGGGCAAAGTGAAACGCAACGACATCGTTGTTTTCAACTTCCCTGCCGGAGATACCATTGCTTCCAACCACCAGGCTGAAGATATTTATACCCTGGCATATAGAGAAGGGAGAAGAATGTATCCCAACCCCATCAACATGGATAGCCTGACGCGTGAAGAGCAACGAACAGTATACGATCTGTACTACACGGCCGGACGCAACATCATCAACTCCTATCCACAAACGTATGGAAAGGTAATTACCCGCCCGGTAGACCGCCGGGAGAATTACGTAAAACGCTGCGTGGGGCTGCCGGGAGATACATTGGAAATACGGGATACACAGCTCTATATCAATGGACAGATCTCGGAAAATCCGGAAGGAGTGCAATTCAACTACATGATACAGACTACCGGACCACAGATCCCTGAAGAGATTTTCGAAAACCTCGGGATCAGTAAAGCCGACCGCCAGCTATATCCCTCTTCATGGGGCAGAGAACTTGCCGAACTGGGAATGGATACCCAGAATGCCAAGGGGGAATATTGCCCGGTATATGTCCTCCCACTGACCGCAGCCATGCACAAAGACCTGACCAGCCGGAGCAGCCTGATCTCTAAGATCAAAAAACTGCCCGAAATGCCGGGAACGGTATACCCGCTCAATCTGTATACGGGTTGGGACCAGAACAATTACGGTCCTATCTGGATTCCTTATAAAGGAGCGACCATCACCCTGACCGGTGACAACCTGCCTATCTACGAACGTTGCATACGTACGTACGAAGGTAATAAATTGGAGATCAAACCGGACGGGATCTATATCAACGATGTGAAAACCGATACATATACCTTCCGGATGGATTACTACTGGATGATGGGCGACAACCGCAATAACTCCCTCGACTCACGCTACTGGGGATTTGTACCGGAAGACCATGTGGTAGGAAAACCAATCGTGGTATGGTTGTCACTGAACCAAGACAAAGGCTGGTTCAACGGAAAGATCCGTTGGAATCGGATATTCAAGTGGGTAAGTTGATTGACGATTTACCAGCCCTGTAGAGGTTATATATTTATAGCCCCATGCGAAAGAAACTGTGTGAAAACTAAAGCTGAAAAAGAAAAAAGTTACGGATTGTGAATCTTCAGCTAAAGCCCAAAGGGCATAGCCGTCAGGGTAAGGATTGGCAGCCCCGTAGGGGTTGTATGTTTGTAGCCCCGTGCGGAAGCGCGGGGTTTAGAAGAAGATAAATGAATTGCGCCCCGTAGGGGTGCTATGTAAAGAGTAATCTATTTCCATAGCAGATAATCCATGTTCTCAAATACATATTATTCATTTATATGTAACATTACAGGAACATAGCACCCCTATGGGGCGCATCTATGTGGGAATCTATGTTGT
>DALZBD010000048.1:0-13304 GCA_031977515.1 Bacteroides sp.
TTTTTTCAGAGAGACATTTATTTCCTTACCACGATTTGATCGTATTGCTGTTCGGCTTTGATCTCGGTATACTTCGGAGCATCCATCATCTCGATCAGTGCACGCAGTACCGGGCCTTCTCCCATCGGATCGTTTTCCTGAGTGGGGCGGTTGTAGTAATATGCCAGGGAAGGCATAATACCTGTACCTACACAGATAGAGGTCACATCGCCATCGTCGGAGATTTTGGTCATCATTCCTTTCAGTCCCTGTTCGGCCACATAGATGAAATCGGGATGCAGCCAGCCGGCTTTCACACCACGGGCAATACCGAATACAAACATAGCGGTACCAGTGATCTCTTCGTAGGAATCTACCTTATCCAGCAACTGATGCCAGAGTCCGTTCTTTCCCTGATAGCGGGCTACGCCACTGGCCTGCATCTTGAAATTCTCGATCACAGCTTCCCGCATCGGATGGTCTTCCGGCATCATGGCCAGCAGATCGGCCTGTGCCATAAACACCCAGCCGTTGGCACGGCTCCAATGAGCCACTCCGTGTTCTTTGTTGTCGGTATGGTAGCAGTGGTAATAGATCTGCTTTTCCGGACACCAAAGATAACGGGTGTAGTTGATCACCTGGTTGGCTGCATCGGTGAAGTACCGATCGTCTCCGGTCATCTTTCCCATACGAGCCAGGAAAGAGATGGCCATAAAGGCATCGTCTGCCCAGATCGTATTCACATGCGGCCACACACGGGCAATGGTACCATCGGCCATACGAGGTTCGGCATATTTGAGGTGATCGGCCGTTTCATTGATGTAGTCCAGGAAAGACTTGTTGGGATAGCGCATCTGCAATTCGATCAGGCTGGCTCCCATCGGGCCATTGTCGTCGAGCCGCTTGCCCCGGAAGATCATGTGCCAGCTCAGTTTGCGGATCGCGTTCCAGCCGTCCTGTGCAAAAGCGGTATCGTATTGTTTGCGGAAAAACTCCAGATTGCCTTCATTGAAGACAAAATTCATATTTTTCAGTACATACTTCTCAAATTTCTGATCGCCTACTTTGTCGCCGAACTCCATCAGTGCCATATTGGTCACTCCGTTGGTATAGTGCCAGTTGTTGTACTTGCAATTGACCTTTACGTACATCGAAAGGGGAAGTTTCTTTACCGACGAATAGATCTCTCCGGTCTGGGTGTTTTTGAAGTCGTAGGTTGTGCTTTCCAGAATGCGGTAGGCAATCTTCTCGGCTGCCTCTGCGGCAGTCATTTTCGTCTGTGCACTCAGGGTGCAGAGGCTCAGGAAAAAGGCACACGTAATAGCAATTCGTTTCATGTCTTTTTTTCTATCTTGTGGTTTTTAATACGCTTTCCGGTAGAGCACTTCGATATCTTCTACCGAAGTCTGTCGGGGATTTCCCCCGGTGCACACATCGTTGTAAGCAGCAACAGCCAGTTGCGGGATGTCTTCCTCCCGCACACCGATCTCCCGGAGTTTCTGCGGGATATCAATGCTCACTGAAAGAGCTTTCACCGCCTCTACAGCAGCCTGCACTCCTTGTTTTTCATCCATTCCGGTGGTATCTACTCCCATCGCTTTTGCTATGGAAAGGTATTTCGGAGCGGCCGGAGAGTCGGCGTTATATTCCATGACATAGGGCAGCAACAATGCATTGGCTACTCCGTGCGGAGTATCATAGAATGCACCCAATGGGTGCGCCATGGAATGTACAATCCCAAGCCCTACGTTGGAAAATCCCATTCCGGCAATGTATTGTGCCTGTGCCATCGCTTCCCGTGCGGTCTTGTCTGTTCCGTTGTCTACGGCTGCTTTCAGATGCTGTGCGATCATCTCTATGGCTTTCAGTTCGAACATATCGCTCATCACCCAGGCACCGGGAGTGATGTAACTTTCGATAGCATGGGTCAGTGCGTCCATACCGGTAGCGGCAGTCAATCCTTTGGGCATGGAGTACATCAGTTCCGGGTCTACGATAGCCACTGCAGGTATATCGTTGGGATCTACACAGACCATCTTTTTACGGGCCTCTTCGTCGATGATCACGTAGTTGATGGTCACTTCCGCTGCGGTACCGGCCGTCGTAGGAAGGGCGAAGGTAGGCACGGCTTTGTTGCGGGTCTCCGCTGTTCCTTCGAGAGAACGTACATCGGCAAACTCCGGATTGTTGGCTACGATCCCGATGCCTTTGGCCGTATCGATGGCTGAGCCACCTCCCAAAGCGATGATAAAATCGGCGCCTGATGCCTGAAATGCGGCTACACCGTCCTGTACATTGCGGATGGTAGGATTGGCTTTGAATTCACTGAAAAGTTGATAAGGCAGGTTGTTATCTTCCAGTACCCGGATCACTTCGGCAGCTATACCGAAACGGATCAGGTCTTTGTCTGTCACGAAAAAGGCTTTCCGGAATCCCCGGCGACGGGCCTCTTCCCCGATTACGTTGCGACATCCGGCACCAAAATAAGATGTTTCGTTCAATACGATCCTGTTGTACATAATTGTGTATTTTATATAGTATCGTTTGTATGATGATTTACTTAGGCAGATTAAATGCCACTTTCAGCTCTTCCATTTGTGCATCGGACATTCCATCGGGTATGAATCCCATCGAGCGGGCAGTCAGGTAGATCTGTGCCGATTTGGAGAGCGTATCAATCATATCGAAGGCCTCCATGATGTCTTCTCCCACAGCACAGACACCGTGTTTTTCCCACATTACCACGTCGTACTCTTCCAGCTGTGCGATGGTAGCATCTGCCAGTTCAACGGAACTGGGGAGCTCATAGGGTACAATACCCAGACCATGCGGACAAAAGGCCCGTGTCTCCGGGATCATGCTCCAGAGCAGGCGTGTCAATACATCTTTTTCCAGAAATGGAGTATGGTGACTCATGGCCACCAGGTCTATCGGATGAGTATGGATAGCTGCTTTGTAAGAAGATCCTTTTCCGATCAGGTAGTTGTGCATGGAAAGATGTGCAGGCAATTCGGAAGTTGGCCGCACCGGATGGTCGGCAATGATCTCGTAGCTGCTGCAATCGGCACAGATACGGATCACCGCTCCGTTTTCCATAGGTTTCCGTGCCAGGTCCCGCATCCGTTTGTTGGTGCCTTTGCAGAAGAAGTATTTCCCTTTCAGGTGAGGGAGTTCGATTCCGATCGATATCCGTTCGCTGATGGCAGGCAAGGCGCGTATTTCATCGTCTACCCCATCGGTGATGTTGATCGTGATATTTCCGCCGTTGCGCTCGGCCCATCCTTTTTGCCAGAGATAGCCTGCGACCTCAGCTACATCAGCTACCTGACGGGCGATTTCCGGACGGTTTTCTAAAATTGATTTCATTGTTTATATGAATTTAAATGAGTTGCAATTTATATAATGAAATAGAGAATATTTCCCCGAAAACAATGTATAGTTTCAATCACAAGGTTATCATAAAGTAATCTATCTGTAACCCTGTAAGGGTGTCAGAGGTTAGCCCAGGGTAAGTGAGCGTAGAGAAGCGGAGCGAGTGCCACCCTGGGATTACATAAGGTAGTGAGTAGTTAGTGCTGAAAGCACGACACAGATTACCTGGTACCATTTGATTTGTGTCGTACTTTCAGTACTAACTGTTTTGAACTTCATTTAAACCCAGGGTGACGTTTGTTTCACCTTCGCTCTCGCTACGGCTTCACTGCACTTACCCTGGGCTAACCTCTAACGCCCCTTCAGGGCTACAGATACATCTCTTTGTGTATACAATGTGTTTTCAATTGCATATTGTAGATCGTAAATTTGTACATCGTACATCTCATTGTTGTGCCATCGCGACCACTACGATCGAAGAGATCAGGATCAACAATCCTACAATCAATACAGCGATCGTAGCTTTTCCGGCTCCTTTCCATTCTTTCAGCAGAATACCCCATACATTACTGAATGTGACATTCAGCGACATGAGGATGCTCCAGGAGAAAGCAAGCAGGATGGGGCTACCAGTCAGGAAGCTTTTTCCCATCTCCAGCCCGAAAAACTGAGAATACCAGAGTACTCCGGCCAGCGCACAGAAAAGAACATTATTGAGCAGCACATTTCCTTTGACAGAGAAATACTCTTTTCCGGTCTTGTTGCGGATATTCTGCTGGATGCAATAGGAAGCATTGGTGAGGAAACCTCCCAAAGTCACCAGAAAGATCACAGGCAATCCCGCATACAACGGTTCCACCCCACCAGCCAGTGCAGCTTCCTTGATCGGGATCCCCGCATCCAGTCCCAATGCAAAACAGGCACTCATTACCCCGGCCAGTAAAGCTACCAGCAATCCTTTGGTCAACGCAAAATCTTTCACTGCAGCCCGTTTTTCTTCTTCGGTCATGTTGCGGGAGCGCAGACTTCCGGCATACCCGATCACGGCGATACCTGCCAGCGTAATACATACACCGACCAGCAACATCAACCCTTCGCCGTGCAAGAGATCTTTTCCGGCGAAGAGAGCCGGAAAAAGGGTACCAAAACCGGCACAGGTGCCCAATGCAATGCTTTGTCCCAACGCTACACCCAGATAGCGCATACTCAGACCGAAAGTGAGACCACCTACGCCCCACAAGACACCGTAGACAATAGCGGGCAATGCCCCACCCGATCCCCAGAGTGCAAACAGATTGCTCCCGGCAGGAATGGCCAGTAAAGCACCCAACAGCGGGAAGACCAGCCAGGCAAAAATTCCCTGAGTCAACCAAAAGCTTTCCCAGGACCATTCTTTTACCTTTTTGATAGGAACATACGAGCTACTTTGTCCAAAGCTACCAATGGCAATGATAAGAAGTCCGATCAGTATATTCATGATTGTATATGTTTATCGTGCAAAAATAGAAAGATATACGATGTATCGTTGAGAAAATGTATTTTTGAATAAAATACAATTCCAATCGTACATCGTAAATTTCTTTATCTTTTCAGTGTGACTTCCGTTTCGTATTTCCGGATCTCAGCGATATATTCTTCTCCGACAGGAACGTTGTTTTTCAGGCAGAACATATCCCACACGGCATTCCACGGAAGTCCTTTTGCCTCTTCCAGCAGAGCCAGACGTTCGAAAAGCTGATCGTTGGCTTCGTACTCGCGCAACAGATCAATAGGTTCGAGCAACGCCTGCAATACACATTTCTGTGTGGCGCGTGTTCCTACCACATACGCACCGATACGATTGATGCTGGCATCGAAGTAGTCCAGACCGAAGTGTACCTTGTCCAGTGCATTGCTACGTACGATCTCTTTGGCCAGTTCCAATGTATCGTCGTTCATAGTGGTCACATGGTCACTGTCCCAACGGATCGGACGACTCACGTGAAGCATGATCTCCGGGGTGTAAAGCAACAGACAGGAGATCTTATCCGCTACACTTTCGGTCAGGTGGAAATGTCCGGTATCCAGTGTTACCATCTTGTCGTACTTCGCTCCGTAGCCCAGGTAGAAGTCGTAGGAGCCCACTGTATAGCTTTCCAGACCGATGCCGAACAACTTGGCTTCGATACAATCCTTCATGTTGTCATACTTCGTTTCGAATATCTCGTCGAGAGAATCTTTCAACAACTGACGATAACGCAGGCGATTTACTGTCTGGTCTTTGCTTCCGTCATGTACCCAGATATTCATGATACAGGGATCGCCCTGGTATTTTCCCATAGCCTCGGCGATGGCCCGGCTGCGTTTGGTATGTTCGATCCAGAAATTACGGATCTCATCCTTCGGATTGGCCAGGGTCAGGCTGCCACTCTTTGCGTGCGAGAAAGAGGTTGAGTTGAAGTCCAGATACATTTTATTCTCTTTGGCCCACTCCATCCAGCTTTGGAAATGGCACGGCTCGATCTGGTCACGGTCTACAAACTGATCTCCGAAATCGCCATACGTAGCATGCAGGTTCAGGCGATGGCGGGCAGGGATGTAGCTGGTTGCTTTCAGGATATCCTGACGAAGCTCATCGATGTTGCGCGCTTTGCCGGGATGATTGCCGGTGGTCTGTATACCTCCCGTCAGTTGTCCGTCGGTATTCTCAAATCCGGTCACATCATCCGCCTGCCAGCAATGCAGGGAGATAGAAACTTTCTGCAATTCTTCCAATGCCTTTTCGACATCCACACCCACTGCTGCATAGCGTTCGACAGCAATTTCATAGGCTTTTCTGATCAATTCTTCTTTCATGATAACTTCTTTATTGTTTAATTATGTACCTTATTTTCATAGCTACAGATCACTTCCAGATAGTGTTCGTATTGCTTTTGCCAGATCTCCTGTTCCTGTGGCTCGAAACGGCTCAGCGGAATAGAGCGACTGATCAGTTCCCGGATCTCCGCCATATTCTTTCCCTCGCCCGCAGCCATTGCCTGTACCATGATGTTGCCGATAGCCGTTGCTTCGGCAGGTCCGGCTATCACAGGAATTCCGATAGAGTTGGCGGTAAACTGATTGAGCAGATCGTTGCGACTGCCTCCCCCAATCACATGCAGTACTTCGATGGGGTAGCCCGACAACCCGGCCAGGTGTTCCAATACCTGACGGTAGCGCAATGCCAGACTGTCAAAAATGCAACGCACCAATTGTCCGCGACTTTCCGGAACGGGCTGGTCGCTCTGCCGGCAATACGTGCAGATGGCTTCCGGCATATCCGACGGATGGGCAAACGATTCATCATCCGGAAAGATCAGGCTACGGAAAGGTTCGGCAGCCTCAGCCTCTGCAATCAGATCTTGATAAGAAACATCTCCCCAATGCAGGCGGCAGCGTTCCAGCAACCACATTCCGCAGATATTCTTCAGTAGCCGGACGGTTCCTTCCACTCCCCCTTCGTTGGTAAAATTCAAAGCCTCGGCCTCTTCTGTAATCACCGGCCCGTTGGTTTCCACTCCCATCAACGACCAGGTACCACTACTCAGGTAAGCAAAGTGCTCGTGTACGGCCGGTACGGCCGCTACAGCAGACCCGGTATCATGCCCGGCCACAGCCACCACGGGTATCGCTCCCAGTCCTGTCTGTCGTTGCACCTCTTCGTTCAGTGTACCAACCACTTCACCGGGCAGGACAAAGCGCCCGAAATGCCCGGGAGTCAGATCCAGTGCAGCCAGTAGTTCCTGCTCCAGGCGACGTGTATGGGCATTCACAATTTGTGCTGTACTGGCAATGGTATATTCGGTCACCATCTCCCCCGTGAGCATATAGCTCAGGGCATCCGGCATGAAAAGTATCTTATCGGCCGCTGCCAGTGCGCTATCACTGTTACGGCGCAGGGTATCCAGTTGAAACAGGCTGTTGAAATTCATCACCTGTATACCTGTCAGTTCATAGACCCTTTTACGAGAGAAACGAGAGAAAAAAGCCTCCGGTGCACCTGTTGTATGCGGGTCACGATAGGCATAAGGCTGCCGCAGGATGTGCCCGTCGGCACCGATACAGACAAAATCAACACCCCAGGTATCTATACCTATGGATACAGGAGTGATCCCCCGGCAGGCTACTGTCTTCAGACCTTCGAGGATATGGCCGTACAGTGCATAGATATCCCAATAGATATGCCCACCCACCTCTGTGAGATGATTCGGAAAACGATTGATCTCTTCCAGTTCCAATCCTTTGTCCGAAAAAGATCCGATAATGGTACGGCCACTGGTAGCGCCTAAGTCAACAGCAAAAAAACAGGAATTCATCCAAAGACAATATTAAAGTGGATATTGATGTTACTGATCGCGGCTAACTTCGATAAATCGGATATACCCATCTGAAAGCAACTAGCCTGAGACTGCGACCGGAAAAAGGTAGTCGTTGTAAAGGAAAGGACACTTTCAGCAGTCTTGTGTTTCATGGTATATTCTTCTTGTGTTAGCGGTGATTCGATGATACAAAAATAGGGGATGACTCCCCTATTTCCCCTAACGTTTTTGATCGAAAGGGTGTATGATTTGGCAATTGAAGACAAGAGATTTACGACTACTCCTTTCGGTTGTAACCATTATTTAACAGTGAACAGGCTGGAACGGTGGCAACGTTACTATTTACAATTAATAAATATGATAGATTGACTGTAGAGACGCAATACCTTGCGTCTCATCGCCGCCTCTCTTATCCTCAAAGGGTGCCTTGAGTTACAGATCAATGTCTTTTAATATGCACAAAATGGAACCTAAGGATAAAATGTAAGAATGAAATATAAAAACACAGTGTTATGCTGAGACGCAAGGTATTGCGTCTCTACAAGTATACCGATTCGCTGTGACGTACCATAAATGGTTTGCCTTCTTCGGCAATAATCGTCACATTACGCATTTCCACATCCTTGCAATAGATAAATTCCGCTCCGAGCGTGGAAGTAATATACACATTTTCCAACGTAATGTTTTCAATAGGCATCTCGGGCAATCCATTGAAAAAGAGTGCACGCCGGGCTCCTGCACATACCAGATCCTCTATATGTATGTTGCGGAAAGCAGGTGTCGTCTCATCCACCGGGCGAGGCTCTACCGCAGCGGGTACGGTCTCCCCGCTCTCCAATACTTCTACAGCAGACTTACCACCATAGTAGAGATTGAAAGTAACCGGCTCGGTTGGGATATCCATCATCGATACATTGCGCACCCATATATTTTCGACTACACCACCACGACCACGGGTACTTTTAAACCGAAGTCCCACATCCGTACCCAGGAACTGACAGTTGCTTACAGAGATATTCCGTACACCTCCACTCATCTCACTGCCTACCACAAACCCACCGTGACCTTTGAAAACCGTACATCCGTCGATCACCACATTCTCACACGGACGTGCCCGGCGACGGCCATCGGCATCTTTCCCGCTCTTGAGGCAGATACCATCGTCGCCCACATCGAAGGTGGAATTGACGATCAGCGCATTGCGGCAGGATTCCAGATCCAGTCCGTCTCCATTCTGTGCAAAAGATGGATTGCGCACCTGCACCTCTTCGATCAATACATTCTCGCACATCAGCGGATGCAGGTTCCATGCCGGAGAATTTTGAAAGATCACTCCCTGCAACCATACATTCCGGCATTCGATCAGGCTCACCATTACCGGACGCAGGAAGTGACGCACACTCTGCCACTCTTCTTCCGAAGTCAGATTCTGAGGAACATTCATGTTGCTGATCGTATCTCCTTTCAGCGTTTCCGGATAAGGGAACCAATAGGTAGGGCGTTTGTATACCCCACCCCGGGCAATGGTACGTTTCCACTCGCTTTCCGTTACCTTTTCCCGTTTCAGCGGTCGCCAGAAATGACCGTTCCCATCAATTACCCCCTGTCCCGTAATGGCCACATCAGTGAGGTTGCGTCCGGAGATCGGTGACTGGCACCGACGGGTGTCCAATCCCTCAAACACCGTTTCCACCAGTGGATAGAGATCCACATCCGGTGAGAACAGGATCACTGCTCCTTTTTCGAGATGCAGGTTGATGCGGCTTTCCAATACGACAGGCCCCGTCAGCCATACACCGGCCGGCACAGTCAGTTGTCCACCACCCTGATCTGCCAAACTACGGATGGCTTCAGCAAAAGCTTCGGTACACAGGTCGGTACTATTGCCTACCGCACCGAAATCAGAGAGTTTCACCTCACGATCGGGAAAACGTGGAGCCTCTACCCGAGACATATCGAAAGGAAGATCCCGGTAGAGATATTCGTATTTGTAACTTTCCTGTCGGCAGGAGGAAAAGGCTATTAACAGGAGCAATAAGACCAATGGATAAATTTTTCTCATGATGGATTGTTTATGTTTTATTGAAATGTTTTTCTGTTATCAATTATCTCTTTCCGGTGTATATCACGGATTTGCTGTCAGATCCGGCTCAATTGTAGAGACGCATATTTGCGACTCCGCGGTGCACGTATCCATTAAACAGGAATATTTCAGATGATGTGAATTCCATTCGGCATACTGAGACGCAAATATGCGTCTCTACATAAAGAAATGTAGATCATAGCGAAGGAATACATCGTAAATCCCTTTATTCTTCACCAAGATAATAAGAAGGCACCGGTGCCTGTGGATAGCCCATACTCCGGTGAAGTACGTAACTCCGGTAGAGAGGATCCTGCATCAAAGTTACCCTGCGATCCCGTGCAGGTATATTTGTCCGATAGATACGTAACTCTCCGGGCAATGCGGTGATCACCTCTTCCCGCCAGTCGCCATCCAGATCTGCGATCATGACAATATCTCCCTCAATGCCTTCGGTCAGGATCTCTCCCTGCCATTTCCATATACTCTGGCTGCGACCCCCCGAAGAGGAAGAAGCCCCCCAGCGGTTATCATCTCCCCGGAAAGTTTCCCGTAGCAGGTCGGCATCCCACCATACCCAGTTGCGACACCCCGGTACTTCTCCATTGTCTACATGCAGTTTCTTTCCATCGGCCGTGAGCAGGTATTTGTCCGTACTTCCCCCCTTTCGGTCTTCACTGGCAAAACATTCCAGCCCGGGATGAGCAGGATCAAAATCCGCCACCATACCATCACCCACATGATAGGTTGTATGTCCGATGCCCCATACCAACTCACCGGTACGGGCATCTACCACAGAAACTCCACGACCATCTTCTTTCTTCGGCTCGCTCACCATAAACACCTGCATTCCTTCGCTATCGGGCTTCAGTGTACACAAATACGCCTTATCGCTATGCCCCAGCCCGGAAGACCAGAGCAACGTACCGTTGTCATCCAGCATACAGGAGCCCAGCAGGATTTCATCCCGTCCGTCACCATCGACATCTGCAGCCACCATGCTGTGTGCGCCCATGCTGCGAACGATGGGGTTCTCCTCATCGCCGTCCCAGCGCCAGAGTTTTTCCAGCTTTCCGTCGTGCAGTTGCCAGGCATCCACCACCATCAGTTTATAGGTACCTCTTGCTGCCAGGATACAGGGAGTCTTTCCATCGAGGTAAGCCATACCCATCTGATTGCGATTCTGCCGGATCAGATTACCATACCGGTCGTTGCGCTCCGGCCAATCTACCCGTGCGATTTCCTTTCCTGTCATTCCGTCCAATACGGAGAGGTATTCACTGCCGCCACACACACGTCCTTTTTCATTCTTCTCATAATCATCACCGGCAGTTTTGATGGCAATCTCTGCACGGCCATCCCCGTCAAAGTCATAGACAACAAACGGTGAATACCAGATGCCCGGCTCGATACCCGGTCCCATATCGTAGGTCCACAGGTAGGTACCATCGCTCAGGTAAGCAGATATCTTGTAGGTGATGCCGGTGGTATCACCGGGCATGCCCGGGTCTACATTGGCAGAAGGAGTACGTATGATATAATCATAGACACCATCGCCATTCAGATCGGCCAATGCGACCTTCCCGGCCTTGTCCTCATCTCTCAAACGGATGGAAGTATATGTAGAAAGAGTCTCCGGATCTACTTCGATCTCCCCTTCCATACCCGAAACTTTTCCGCGTAATACAGGAACTACGCGATAAGTTGCTTTTTTTGCAAGAGGTGTCGTATCCCTAAAATCACAAGTCTGAGTAATGGGGCGGGAAGTAAGTCTTTTGCTCTTTCCATCCTGTAGCCGATATACATGGAAACCTGTAGCCGGATCATCTGATTCCAGCAGTCGCCAGCTTATATAAATGCCACAGCCGTCATGTGCCGGGACAGCCGCTACTCCGCGATCCAGGTTTTCCCGGACACGTTCTCTGGCAAACCCTTCTACCAGTGGTTTGGGTTCGTGACGAGGTTCGAGTATCTCATAGAAATAGTGTCGTTCGCGGGGGTCCTGGGCAGCCAAGATGGTTGTGCCCAGCAAAAGGGTCAGTGCTATCAAAGGTCTTTTCATGGTAGTTCGTTGTGAATTAAACATATCAATAATAAAATCGGATATCAGACATATAAATATAAAATATAATGTACCAGCCCCGTAGGGGTTGTATGTTTGTAGCCCCGTGCGGAAGCGCGCGGGGTTCCAAAAAACAGGAATAGGTTGCGCCCTGTAGGAGTGCTATGTCGTACATGATTTATTCTTCGTGTAAAAACATGAATCAAAACAACATACCAATTAGCACATGTGTATTTATATGTAACGTTATAAGAACATAGCACCCCTACGGGGCGCAATTCATTCGTCTTTCTTATTCCCCCCGCTTCCGCAGGGGGCTAAAAACATATAACCGCTACGCGGCTCGCAGTAAACCGCCTACTCATAAACAGGAGTAACCGTCACCGGCCCCAACAACCCGCTTGGCACGGGCTCCCAATGTCCGTATCCGGTTTTCTTATAATTTATATCCACCAGATTGATCTCCTTGAATTTTCTCCAGGGTACTTCCCGGCGATCCATATCTGCGATACGATTGGCAGGGAGATTGGTCACTTCTATTTCCATTGTGTTCTCACCAGGGCGCAGATAGTTACCGATCCGGCAACGGTAGGGTACCGCAAACAACACCGCCACCTCTTCCCCGTTGATACGTACCCTGGCACTTTCCCGTACATCTCCCAGATCAAGTATCCATTCCGTAGCCTGTATATTCTCTATATGGAAAGTAGTAGTGTAGCAGGCAGTAGCCATGGTGCGTTCCACGTTATCCGCTGCCAGTTCTGTCCAGGAGCCCAATGATACCCTGACAGGGGCATTCGTCACTTGCGGAATACTTTCCACAAACCGGAACTCCCATTCATTGTCCGGGAGTATATTTTCCCCTGCTGATGAAATGTATTTCCACTCCGGTACATCCACATCTGCCTGAGCATACGTACGCAGTATCATGGATTCTCCGGAAGTTAGTTGCAGATATACCTCCGCCTGCCCGTTACGCTGCCTCAGACGGGCTTTTCCCATTTCTCCACTCATCGGATCGTACAGTACCGCAGAGGTAGCAGGCACAGCCAACGGGATCCATCCGTCCGTATCCTGAGGACATAAAGCCGAAATGAAATAATGATGTCCTTCCGCGTTGCTTCTGCGGATCATGCTCAGTCCGTGTTCACTCTTCATACGTTCGGGCAACACTCCGGTCTTTGCCAAGGAAAGGCTGTCGTTGTGAACTCCGAATATCATCCCCGAGGAACTGACCTTTTCCCAGGCCAACTGTTCCTGCAACGACTTTTCCCGTTCTTCCTTGTCTTTCAGACCGGGCACCGTATGCGGGAAACTTTTCAGGAACACGATCTTTGCTCCTTCGTTGGCAAGTTGTACCAATCTGGCTGCCACATCCTCCGGCATGGTCGAAACTTCCGGCACGATCAGTCCTTTATACGCAGTGCCTCCGGAAGTAATCAGTTTCCCATCCCTGCATACCAGATCACGG
>DALZBD010000049.1:0-13237 GCA_031977515.1 Bacteroides sp.
CGAAAATGTGTTCAAAGTATTCTCCCAGGATTATGCCGTAATCACTGCGGGAACAGCCAGAGATTATAATTCCATGGTTGCCTCTTACGGAGGATGGGGTATTCTCTTCGAAGAGCCGGCGACATGGTGTTTCCTGAGAGCCAACCGGTATACACTGGAATATATCCGCAGAAGCCATACCTATACTCTTTCTTATTTTGATGATGAAGACAAAGACAATATCATGATCTTTGGTACAGCATCAGGGCGGGATACGGAAAAAATGAACTCACACCAGCTCCACCCCGTGCAGACCCCCGATGGCACTATTACTTATAAAGAGGCTCGGCTGGTCATAGAATGCGAATTGTCTCAGATCACCTCCGTTCGTCCGGAAGACTATTACTGGGAAAAGGGCAAAACGTTTGTGGAAGAAGGGTATGCGGACGCAAAAGATTATCATAAACTGGTTTTCGGGCGCATTACGAAGATATGGGTAAGGAAATAATCTACATTCTTTTCAATATCCTTACAATAGTATATGGCTGCTTTTTCTGAAAAAAGCAGCCATATACTATTGTAAAACCACTGTTAAAACTCAATTAGATGGTAAACAGAATATTCTATACAGGAAATATTTTTGATTTTTAAAATAATAACTATCTTTGAAGCTTACATAGTAACGGTCACCCTATAAAATGAGTTGACTATAGAAACGAAAACTAAAAACCCTAAAATCAATAACTATACGGAAGAAACTATATCTTTCTGGTCAGAAAGATATAGTTTCTGATATATCTCCAAAATAATAGAATAAAACGATGCATACTAAAGAACACACGGCCCCAACCACCTTTCAGAAGGTACTTAAATTATGGTATATAATATTTTTTGGATTTTTTATTTTATTTGCTCCTTTTGGTATATTCTATATAGCTAAAGTTACCAAGAATAAAAAATGGATGGAGGTATTTAAGAAAACATTTCTTATATATATCGTTGGATTCATTTCCGGAGTGTTAGGATTTGTACCTGGTGCCGTGATTATATTATTTGTGTGGATATTCTCCCTATCCTACTTATTCTCTACAGCTAAAGAGTTTCTACGATTATCATATGATCCTGCCCCTTCTATTCAAACTACTCCACATACGACAACAAATCCGAATGCGAAAACATCGGAAGAAATGGGTACGAATTTAATTATCAATCTAAATAAATGGAAAAAAGAGATTGAATCTGCCCAGATACAGAATGATATTGACGAATTAATCAATCTCTCTAAGATTGTTATGCAACGGGATTGTGAAGAGAGTAAAAAGTTCTTTTCCCGTTATTCCGAT
This sequence comes from Bacteroides sp., assembly GCA_031977515.1. Lineage (GTDB taxonomy): Bacteria > Bacteroidota > Bacteroidia > Bacteroidales > Bacteroidaceae > Bacteroides. The sequence goes on from DALZBD010000049.1 coordinate 1,323, forward strand.
ACCCTCAACAACATGCTGTCCAAGTACGATGAAATAGAGAATACACGTATCAACTCTCCGGAAATGATCCGATCCATGACACTCATAGAGAAAAGTATTACAGATATTGTAGTAGCATTCAGAAATGAGATCAATAAGATGTATAAGAGTGATCTATTGAACCTTAATGCAGAGACACAGGTATTTATGCAGGACCTGCGCAACAAGGGACTAATTGAATAAAAAAATTAATTTATATAATCCATGAGTACAGAATTGACCCTGAATCCGGATCAGGAAATCACTCCGGAAGAACGCAAAAAGATAGAAACTTATAAATCGACCATTGACTTTTCGAGATCGGATCAGCTCATCAACTACGGCGTTGCCACACAAAGCCGGATGTCACATTTCGCAGACGGTGTGCTAAACAACGTAAGGGCACGTGATATGGGAGAGGTGGGTAAATTACTGACCGACCTGAGCCTGGATATACGGAAATTTGACAGTGCCACGAAAAAAGACAGCCGGGTATTGGGTATTTTCAAGTCTCTCCGCAGAAAAGTAGCCTACCTGCAAAGTCAGTATTCCAAAGTAGAGAAAAGCATTGCCATCATCGAGAAAGAACTGGAGAAACACATGAAAACGCTCATGAAAGATATCTATATCTTCAATGAGCAATACGAAGAGAACTGGAACTATTTCCGTGAGTTGTCTCTCTATATTGTAGCAGGAGAAGAGAAGATCAGACAAATGCACGAAGAGATACTTCCCGTGATGAAGGAAGAAGCGGCCAGGAGTGAAGATCAGCGGAGGATACAGCAATACAATGATCTCGAACAACAGGTAAATCGCTTTGAAAAGAAGGTACACGACATGAAACTGAGCCGTATGATATCCATACAGCTTGCTCCGCAGATACGTCTGGTACAGAACAACAGCGTAACGATGGTGGAAAAGATCCAGTCTACCATTATAAATACACTGCCTCTCTGGAAAAATCAAATGGTGATCGCCCTGGGACTGGTACATGCTCAGCAGGCCATGGATGCCCAGAAAAAAGTCACTGATATGACCAACGATCTGTTGAAGAGCAACAGTGAAATGCTGAAGCAATCGACCAGACAGATCGCTATCGAAAGCGAACGGGGCATTGTGGATATGGAAACGATCCAAAAAGCCAACGACGATCTGATCCAGACCATGGATGATCTGGTAAAGATACAGGCAGAAGGCAGAGAGAAACGCATCGCTGTGGAAATAGAGCTGAAAGCTGCGGAAGAACAACTCAAGCAACGTCTGCTGGAAAGCAAAAAGTTGTAAACGCTTTATACGAAAAGATCCTTCTCCGGTATGGATGTATATCAGTGAAGGATCTTTTTTATCTCCCTGACATCCGGTTTACTATGATAAAATTAGCATCTCTGATTTCCGATATACGGGAAACACTGCAAATGCAGGTAGAATAATGTATACTTGACTCCACCAGAAGATACTTTAAGGAAGAAGTGTGTCTGTATGGTGTCAGAGCGTATACGGTGAGTCGGCTGAGTAAAAAGTTTATAAAAAACGGTTCAGCACGAAAAGAAAAAAGATGTGTTTGAACTGTGTGAAGCATTGTGGCTATCAGGTGTCAGCGAAGAGCAGTATATCGCCTGTAATCTGGCACATTCCCGTCACCCGGAGTATGAACCTGCCGATTAACAATTATGATTTGTGGGATTATACTTCCGGAACATCTTATATGATGTATAAGTCCTCCTTTCCGATCAATTAAGCCGACTTGTCTGCCTACGTAAACTTCCACCTGAACAAATAATACACGATAACGATCAGAAACTATATCCTCTGTTTCATAATTTGCTTTTACTTTTGCAACAGACAAAATTGAATGAACCATGAAGAAGACCACAGTATGCGCGGCATTGGCATTTTTCCTCCTGACAGGATGCTCCAACAAGCCCGCTTATCAGAACACCTCTCTTTCGCCTGAAGAAAGAGCAGAAGATTTAGTACACCGACTGACCGTTGAAGAGAAAGCACGTCTGATGATGGACGCTTCCGCGTCTGTCGAACGACTCGGAATCAAGACTTATAACTGGTGGAACGAAGCACTACACGGTGTAGCACGCGCCGGACTGGCCACTGTGTATCCACAGCCCATCGGAATGGCGGCAACATTTGATCCGGAACTGATATACAACGTATACGAAACAGTATCCGACGAGGCACGTGCAAAGTATGTACATGCCTCTTCGCAGGGAAACTACGAACGTTATCAGGGACTCACGATGTGGACGCCCACAGTAAATATATACCGTGACCCACGCTGGGGAAGAGGAATCGAAACCTATGGAGAAGATCCATATCTGACCTCTGTTATGGGAGTGGAAGTTGTGAAAGGTCTGCAGGGACCGGAAGGTGACAAGTATGACAAACTGCATGCCTGTGCCAAGCACTTCGCCGTACACTCCGGACCGGAATGGAACCGACACTCTTTCAATGCGGAAAACATCTCCCCGCGTGACCTGCATGAGACCTATCTGCCTCCGTTTGAAGCCTTGGTGAAAGAGGGAAATGTCAAAGAGGTGATGTGTGCCTACAACCGTTTTGAGGGTGACCCCTGTTGCGGAAGTGACCGTCTGCTGATGCAGATCCTACGGGAGCAATGGGGATTCGACGGTATTGTAGTGGCCGATTGCGGAGCCATAGCGGATTTCTACAGAGAAAATGCACACCTTACTCATCCGGATGCGGCTTCTGCCTCTGCCGACGCGGTGAGAGCAGGGACAGATCTCGATTGTGGGTCAAGCTACAAAGCATTGGTAGAAAGTGTGGAAAAAGGACTGATCACAGAAGAGGAACTGAATGTGTCCGTAAAACGTTTGCTGAAAGCACGTTTTGAACTGGGCGAAATGGATGACAACAGCAAAGTGAGCTGGAACAAAATCCCCTACTCTGTGGTAGGTTCCGCCGACCACGATGCACTCGCTCTGGAAGCTGCACGCAAGACAATGACACTGTTGCAGAATAAAAACAATGCCCTGCCTCTGAAGCGTGGCGGACTGAAAATTGCTGTCATGGGACCGAATGCCAACGATTCGGTGATGCAATGGGGCAACTACAACGGTACTCCACCGCATACAATCACTATCCTGGAAGGAATACGCGCTGCTCTGGGAGCAGACGATACACTGATCTACGAACAGGGCTGTGACCTGGTAGAAGGTATATTGATCAGTAGTGTCTTCAACGACTGTGCTTCGGAAGGCGGCAAAGGATTTACGGCACGCTACTGGAACAACAAAGAGCATGAAGGAGAGCCTGTCACTACTGTACAGGTGTCTGATCCATTCCGTTTCTGCACGATGGGAGCTACTGTGTTTGCACCAGGCGTAAATCTGACTGATTTCTCGGCAACCTATACAACTACATTCACACCGCAACAATCGGGAGAAGTAGTTTTTGAATTCTACAGTTCGGGACATTCCCGCATTGTGATAGATGGCAACGAGGTGAAGAAGTTCTCCAACAAGCACGGCAGCCGCACTCAGACGTATGCCATGAATGTAAAAGCAGGCACATCTTACGACATAGAAATTGATTATGAGCATTTTATTGGGGACGCACAGTTGAATTTTGACCTCGGATTCAAACAAAATGTAAATATCCCTCAGTCTGTAGCCCGTGTAAAAGACGCAGACGTAGTGGTGTTTGCAGGAGGTATTTCTCCAAACTTAGAAGGTGAAGAAATGGGTGTAGACCTTCCCGGATTCCGCAGAGGTGACCGCACAGACATCGAACTGCCTGCCATCCAGCGTCAATTGATCCGCGCACTCCACGATGCTGGTAAGAAAGTGATCCTTGTCAACTGTTCGGGGTCTCCGATCGGTCTGGAACCGGAGATAAACCGCTGCGAAGCTATTCTGCAGGCCTGGTATCCGGGACAGGCGGGTGGTAAAGCTGTGGCTGAGGTACTGTTCGGTGATTACAATCCCGCAGGACGTCTGCCTGTGACTTTCTACCGTAATACAGCACAATTGCCCGACTTTGAAGATTACAACATGACAAATCGTACCTACCGCTATATGAACGACAAGCCGTTGTTCCCCTTCGGTCACGGATTGAGTTACGCGACATTTACTTACGGTACTCCCCGTCTGGACCAGGCCTCTGCTTCTGTAGGACAAACCGTAACAGTGACGATTCCTGTAAGCAACAACAGCGAATACAGCGGTGAAGAGGTAGTACAGGTTTATCTGAAACGTAAAGATGACGCAGAAGGACCACACAAGGCATTACGTGCTTTCCAGCGCGTAAACATCCCGGCCGGACAAACAGTGGAAGTGACACTGGAACTCTCTCCGAAACAACTGGAATGGTGGGACGAACAGTCCAATACCATGCGAACCTATGCGGGAGAATTCGAGGTCATGACAGGAAGCAGTTCACGTACAGAAGACCTGCAGACACTGACGTTGACTCTCCGGTAACAGACAACTCACTGAAAAGCATATAAACAAAATATCGGTTATACTTCCCTCTCAAAAAAGAAGTGTAACCGATATTTTTATAACAATAAAAACTCTCCGAAACAACATTTTTCTACAATAGATTCATACCTTTGCCTATCATAGAAAAAGAATAAACTAACCCCAAACGCATAAAAACTTTATGAAAAGCGAAAAAAAACTACTGCACAATATACGCTTCTGGACTGTATTATATATCCTTGCTCTGATATTCTGGGGAGTCACAGCTTTCCCTATTCAGACAGAATTAAAAATTGTTTGTCAGTTACTGGGCATTTCCCTCGATGCATCACCGGAGACTTACACAGGACTCTATCAGTGGCTGGCAACTGTGTACCAGGGACTTGATGCCACCAATACCTCCTACCCTTTTCTGGCTTACGGAACAGACTGGCTCGCTTTTTCACACATTGTCATAGCTATAGCATTTGTCGGAGTATATGTGAAACCGGTCACGAACCAATGGATAATCTACTGGGCGATGATCGCTTGTATCGGAGTAATTCCGCTGGCACTGATCTGCGGATATATCCGGGGAATCCCCTTCTTCTGGCGATTGATCGATTGCTCTTTCAGCTTTTTCGGCATCATACCACTGCTCATCTTACATACATATATCAGAGAGTTGCAGGCACTGACAAGAGTTCCCCATTACAAATACTGATTTCAAAGAGACTATATCCTATTTCATTCAGAGCCTGTTTAAATTTTGCTCTTTTCTTTATTTTTCAGAGGCAAATAGGGAGACGCAAATATGCGTCTCTACACCAATTGTGTTTTCTTTTGAAAGTGATATACTTGTAGAGACGCTGGTACTTTGCGTCTCATAGACAAAAAGAGTGCTGAATAAAGGACAAATCAACGGTAAACGTAGTCATAAAATATTTGTTGAAACTCTTACCCTCCTGAAAAAAACACCCCTTCTAAGGGCGAATACATTCTGCATACCTTTCACTCATTCCACAAAGAACGCCCCCTCCCTCTTCGTGTCCCACTATTTCTCCACTCATCACGATACATACCGATCGACAACCCCGACATCAGCACACAACCGATAAAAGACATCATAATATCATACACATCCATCGGCGCATCCGCTATGTAAAGCTGCATCACCTCCCATGCACACAGCCCCGAAAAGACAATGAGAAAAGTCACCATCAGCGTATTCCTGAGCGTATAAAACCCCTTCACCACCGCAAATTTCTTATACCACATAAAGATGACGCCCCACAAACCGGTCGCGGCAAAGAAATTGGGCAATGTCCCTTGCAGAAAAAGCTCCCAATCCGACAAACTCAGCCGAAGGCTACGAATGTATCGGATCATCATCACCAGTCCCATAGATACAATCGTGATGATACACAATGCCAACATCCTGTTTGCTTCTTTCCCGGCTCTGTCAGTCATACATTTCTACGGACAATAATACATATAGTGGTGAAAGTTAGCAATTATTCTTTTTCCATGCACCGTTCCATAGATTTTTCTGTCTTACCCTGTTTGCATGTTGCCTTCAGGGGAAACCTGCAAACAACAAGAGGGGCAGCACTCTTCATTCTACCCCTCTCGTTCATTTCCGAGGATCACTCCTCTGTGCTGAATCCTTTACTGCACTGTATCCATGTGTACGATCAGATCAAGTACCTTATTAGAGAATCCGTATTCATTGTCATACCAACTCACCAGCTTCACAAAATTCGGTGTCAGGGCAATCCCCGCTTTCGCATCAAAGACAGAAGTCCGGGTCTCACCAATAAAATCGGTAGACACCACGTCTTCTTCTACATAGCCCAGCACACCTTTCAGTTCACCTTCCGCTGCTGCTTTTATAGTCTGACAAATTTCCTCGTAACTCGCCGGTTTCTCAATGCGACAAGTCAGATCGACTACAGAAACATCCAACACAGGCACACGGAAAGACATTCCGGTAATCTTACCAGCCAATTCAGGAATTACCTTCCCTACCGCCTTCGCTGCCCCTGTGGAGGAAGGAATGATATTGCCTGACGCCGCACGTCCACCGCGCCAGTCTTTCACAGACGGACCATCTACCGTACGCTGACTCGCAGTCGTGGCATGAATGGTTGTCATGAGTGCCTCTATCACTCCGTATGTATCATGCATGACCTTCACCAACGGAGCTACACTGTTTGTTGTACAAGAGGCATTCGACACAAAAGTCTCTCCCTTGTATGCTTTCTCATTCACACCCATTACAAACATCGGTGTATCGTCTTTCGGAGGACCCGACATGACCACACGCTTCGCACCCGCGTCAATATGCGCCTGTGCCTTCTCTTTCGTGAGGAAAATCCCTGTCGACTCTACTACATATTCCACACCGATCTCATTCCACTTCAGATTCGCAGGATCTTTCTCCGAAGTTGTCCGGATCGGCTTGCCGTTGACAACCAAGCTATTGTTCTCTACGCTGATCGTGCCATTGAATCGTCCGTGAACAGAATCATACTTCAGCATATAAGCCATGTACTCCACATCAATCAGGTCGTTAATACCTACTACCTGAATGTTTTCATAATTCTGAGCCGCACGCAATACCAAACGTCCGATACGGCCAAATCCATTAATACCAATCTTAATTGTTTTCATACTAACAACTTTTTATTAAAGGTTTAAGAGTAAGAAAATTCATATCTCCTTTTCTCTTTTGCAAATTTACGACAATATATTTTTGGCAGCAATGACATATTATGAACAAATACTGCCATTCTCAGATTTAATGATTATCTTTGCTCAGGCTCTTAAAAGACACTCATAAATTTCTGGTCTATGAATGATAAAAAACAAATCCGCCATATTGTTCTCATAGCCCCTCATTATTCAACTTTATTGGATATTTGCGGACCTATGGATGTGTTTCTGAAGGCAATGGAATACATACACGAAGCCACTCCCCAACCCGATTTCGTCTATCAGGTACACATCGTATCCACCCAAAAGACCAGGCGAATAGACATGACGGGGGGAATCTCCATTCTCAGCGAAGGATCTTACAAAGAGATCGACTACCCTATAGACACCATCATCATCGGCGGACAATCGAAACGGGAAGAATTCAAACCCGGCAAAGAAGTGCTCGCCTGGCTGAAAAAACAGTCTGAAAGCGTACGCCGCCTCTGTTCGGTATGTGGAGGTGCGTTTATTCTGGCCGAAGCAGGTGTGTTGGATGGCAGGAAAGCAGCGACTCACTGGATGCTTTGCGACAAACTTGCCAGGGAATATCCACAGACAGAAGTAGACAAAGAGGCCATTTTTGTAAAAGATGGCAACGTCTATACCTCCGCCGGCATCACCACAGGGATGGATCTTGCCCTCGCCCTGATCGAAGAAGACATGGGCAAAACCTTTGCGCTGAAAATCGCCCGCATCATGGTACTCTTCCTCAAACGTCCGGGCAATCAGACGCAATACAGCGCGGTATTGCAATCGCAGGGAGTAGATCACGAACCTATAAAAAAAGCCATAGAATGGATCTGCAACCATCTGAATGAGGATATTTCAGTAGAGAAACTTGCTGAATATACCCGGATGAGTCCCCGTAACTTTGCCCGTGTCTTTGTACGTGAGATCCATACGACCCCGATGAAATACGTTGAAAAACTGCGTATGGAAACTGCCTGTCGCTACCTCACCGAAACCCACTTCACGATGGATGAAATAGCCCATCTCTGCGGATTCAAAAACTCCATCAATATGAACCGTATGTTTATGAGTACCTTCCAGACCTCTCCCTCCCAGTACAGAAGAGGATTCAGGACTTCGCTTAATTGATAAGTCTTATCTGATAAAATCAAAAATACAAAATCCAGTAAGAAAGCTACAAATGGAAATAAAATCTCTCCGTGCAACCAGCCTTGACACCCTGTTCGAGGCATTCAGCCAGGCTTTTGCAGAGTATGAGCTTCAATTAAACAAGCAGCAACTCCACACCATGCTGACAAGGCGTGGATTCGATCCCGATCTCTCTTTTGCCGCATTTGACGACAATGGGAAAATCGTAGCTTTTACTTTCAACGGCATCGGACACTTCAACGGTATACCTACCGCTTACGACACCGGAACCGGGACTCTGAAAGCATACCAGGGGAAAGGCCTGGCCACCCGTATCTTTGAATATTCCATCCCCATTTTAAAAGAAGCAGGCATCCGGCAATACCTGTTAGAAGTTTTGCAACACAATACAAAAGCCGTTTCGGTTTACAGAAATCTCGGATTCCGGACAACTCGTGAATTCAATTACTTCAACCAGAAAAATGAAGAGGTCATTACTAACTGTCCTCCGATCAATATCCCTTATTCAATTCAACCCATAGACGTGAAACAATATCCCTGTATCGCGGATTTTCTGAACTTTCATCCTTCGTGGCAAAACTGTTTTGATTCTATAAAAAGATCACAAGAGGAATTTGTCTCCTTAGGCGTATTCACAGAGAACAGGCTTATCGCATATTGCGTTTTTGAACCCATTGCCGGTGATGTTACTCAATTAGCAGTCGATAAGCCTTACAGAAGAAAAGGAATCGCCTCTCTGCTCCTTCAGAAAATGATCGGATTAAATAAAAATGACTCCATTAAAATCATCAATACCGATACAGAAGATAATTCGGTCACTGCATTCCTCCATGCGAAAAATATCCCTTTGAAAGGGAAACAATTTGAGATGATCAGAAAACTATAAACTCTCTGATCAGAAGCAGGCAACAATCAATTATTTTGAAGTATAAATCTTATATTTACCTATTTAAATATGGAAAAGAAAAATGTCCCTGCCAATATAGACGAATACATAGACGGATTCTCTCCCGAAGTACAAACTTCACAAACAGAAAGTTATATAAGAACAGATAGATCAGGAAGGTAGGTGTTCGTTTTTGTATCACTTCATACTATTGAATTCATACAAAAGATTTTCTGGCTGCAATTCCGACAAGATGATTATTATTCAGGACATCATTCTCAGCGGATATAAAACAAGGATTCTGATGATCTTCGGGAGGCTTTGTCAGGACAAACAAAAATCAACTACAAAATGCCATACTTCTTTGCATGCGCAATCGCCTCGATAGAATTATTGGCGTGAAGTCTGGCCAGGATATTCTTCCGATGATTATGTACAGTATAGATACTCACACAAAGCCGATCGGCAATTTCTTTACTCAGCATTCCTTTATGAATAAGAAGAAGTATTTCTCTCTCCCTTTTTGTAAGAGAAGGTATTTCCTGATGATTTTCCGGTTGCAAAAGCGTTTCAGATGCACAGACCAACTCACCTGTCTGTCTGTTGACTAAAGTACGTTTCACTTTGCCCGTTTGCGTCTGGTCCGGTGAAATATCCATCATACCCATTATCATCCAGGCTTTTCCATAGTTGTCTTGCCGGATCACCTGCTGACGGCTGATCACATTCACATACTGCTGTTTGCTATTGAGCATCCGGTATTGAAAGATCTGTTGGAAATCGTTTCGTTGTACAGCAGGCAGCGTATAAATAAAGCGTCCATGATCTATCTGAAAGTCAAACAGCTGTTGTCTGTCATCCGGATGAATTCTCTCTTCCAGCAAATCTCCCTGCGTCTGTATAGTACGGATATGCTGAGGATCGAAGCCAAACAATTCAGAAAATCTATCGGAAGCAAAATCATATATTCCTCTGAATACATCCACTGTAAAAATACATCCCGATATCAAGTGAGACATCTGACAGATAGATTCCCTTTGACAATCCCAGAGAGAATAGTCTACATCAGAAGCGGCAATCTGCTGCCTGTCCCACAACTGTCTGATGGTAATTTGCTTGTCGTACATACACACAAAAATAATATTTTTTATTCATGTACGCATACCGGCAAAGAAATAAGCGACTATGGTTTCCACCCCAGACTGTTTTCCATGGGGTTCTCCTCTCGCCACTGCAAAAGTTCTTCATAGCTCCGTACTCCTCCGGTAAATACTCCATAATAGACTTCAATGCCGGGGATTCTCTCCATTTCCGGCACATCATATTTAATCTGAAGAATGGTCCTGCGAAGTTCCGGAGTTAATTTACAGGAAATTTCCTCCGTCACACGTTCCACCACCCCATCATACCTGGAACCCTTCCGGATATGAATCATATCAAACTTCCACACATTCCCTTCATGATCCTCGTACAACGCGTGCCACTCGACACACTCCTCTTCCGTATCCAGCAGATTCCGGTATTGAAGTTCTCTCCACCCCTTCTGCACCATCAACCGGCTTATGACAGCAAAACTCTCCTCTACACAGACCCGGTCACTGTATACATGCATATCAATGTCCCTATGCATCAGCAACCCCGACTTCAGCGAACCCACGATATATACCTCTGCCCCAATACTCTCCCACAGTGACATCACACACGTTTCTTCCAGAATTTGCCATGCCTGCCGTTGAGTATGCTCCGAAATTTCAAAAACATCCATATACAATCATTTTTTTCAGGCTGCAAACTTACAAAATCACCCCCACATATAAGATAGTCATTTATAGCTATACTATATGTCGGGGTGATCTTGAACTTGTCTCTCTTTTATATTGTCCCTCTCCTGCAAAAGAAAAACAAATGATATTCCATTCATCCGAAAAACAGGAAAGAGCGTATCTGCATCAAATCTTTTATTCATTTACATCCAGTGGCGTATACAACTCTATCAGATTCTCCTCCGGATCATACAAGTGAACTACACGCATTCCCCAACCGGGCATATCCATAGGCTCGTTAATGAATGTAAGCCCTTTCTCTGAAAATGTCTGATAAGCTTCGTCTACATTCTCCACCTGAAAAGAGATCATCGATTTTTCCCGGTATCCGGTGGGTTGCGTTTTGTCGGCATTGCCAACAACCGGAGCCATCAGGTCGGAAGTGAAGATCGCCAGTCCTTCTATTCCTTCGGCCACCTTAAAGCTGGCATAACACTCTTCCACATCCCATGCTGCCTCCAGGCCAAGTTGTTTGGTGTAAAAATCAAAACACTTCCGATAATCTTTGACTAATAATCTGACATTGGTAAATTTCATATCTATTTCGTTTTTAATTGGTAATCTATTCTTTTTCTGTAATCCCCATCTTTTACTTTTATGAATCCATTACGCAACAAAGTTCGTATGGAGATGGTATTTTCTTCGGCAGGATCGGCAAGAATTTCTTTTCCGCCTATTTCGGCAATCTTTTCTTCCAGTTTCTTCACGATCCGTTTTCCGATACCTTTGTTTAAGTATGCTTCTTCGCCTATCAGATAACCGATCTCAAAGATTTATTGTCATACCCAGCCATTTTACAATTTCAATCTCATTGCTTCATACGGCAGAGAAGCAAACCCCATTTTCTGATACAACCTCTTTCCCTGTTTCGTTGAATAC
>DALZBD010000050.1:0-13102 GCA_031977515.1 Bacteroides sp.
TATATTTCGTATATACATTATTCATGTATATGTGAATTCCTTTTGTCTCTTATGTTCTTCTGTCTAAAAAACGTATTCTATATCGTAAATAATAATATGTCTCTCTACCTTTATTTATAACCAATCTAAATTCCGTAAAAAACAGCCAGAAAATTTGATGGCTTCAACTAAATCCCTAAATTTGCAAAAGATTTAAAATTGTAATCATTACAATTTTGATTTAAAAGTAAACTGTAAAGGATATGGAGTCGTACAATCGTCTGATCGCTTATCACATCAAACCTTCCGTGCAGCGGATCGCTATCATGGACTATCTGATGAGTCACCGTACTCATCCGACGGTAGACGAGATCTACACAGCTCTTTATCCTTCGATACCGACCTTGTCGAAGACCACGGTTTACAATACACTCAAGCTCTTTGCCGAGCACGGTGCCGCGCAGATGCTCACCATCGACGAGCGCAACACCTGCTTTGATGCGGATACCTCCATGCACGGTCATTTCCTGTGCAAGAGTTGCAACAAGATCTACGACTATCCGCTGCCTATATTGTCGCACGGCATAGATGGTATTGAGTCGGGAGGGCATCAGATCAGTGAGATGCACTATTACTGCAAAGGGATTTGCAAACATTGCCTGAAGGCGAAGAAGAATTGAAATCAAGCTACGTAAGAATTCTATAAAGGCTACAAACACGTAATATAAATTATTGACTAATTAATTAAAAACTGAGAAAAATGAAACAATTCAGATGTACTGTGTGCGGTCATGTACACGAAGGAGATGCTGCTCCTGATAAATGTCCGTTGTGCAAAGCTCCGGCAAGCAAGTTCGTAGAAGTGGTAGTAACCGAAGGTGGTCCGTTGGCATTTGCCGATGAGCACGTGATCGGCGTTGCCAAAGGTTGCGACGAAGAGATGATCAAAGACCTCAACAACCACTTCATCGGAGAGTGTACAGAGGTAGGTATGTATCTGGCCATGAGCCGTCAGGCAGATCGTGAAGGCTATCCCGAAGTGGCAGAAGCATTCAAACGCTATGCATGGGAAGAGGCCGAACACGCTTCTAAATTTGCCGAGTTGCTGGGCGACTGCGTATGGGATACCAAGACCAACCTGCAGAAACGTCGCGATGCCGAGCAGGGTGCCAGCGAAGACAAAAAACGTATCGCTACCCGTGCCAAAGCACTCAACCTCGATGCTATCCACGATACCGTACACGAAATGTGTAAAGACGAAGCCCGCCACGGCAAAGGTTTCGAAGGTCTTTACAACCGCTATTTCGGTGAGTAAGAATAAAACTCTCGTTTTAGGTTTATAAGATAGAATTAGACCCTAAAGGCCCGTTTCCGTGAGGAAGCGGGCCTTTTTTATGGAACTGATTTTCTGTTTGTCTGTGCCTGGCTGAAGATATATCCGGCAGTGGAGGGGCAGCGCAACAACCTGTTGTTTCGCCTGTCGTGCGAAGCCCGCAGGCAGGGATTGCCGCAGGAAGAGGTGCGCCAGGCGGTGGTGAACCAGCTGGCCTGTGCCGGTTTTGATGCGCGGGAGATCGGACTGGTTGTCAAATCGGCTTACTGCAGGCAGCAGAGAGAAAATGCTGTTTTTCCTTCCGGTCACCGCCACATTACCGACAAACCGCCTTTAGGGACGGAAAAGGATAGGGATTTCGATCCGGAGGAGGATATACAAGAGCAAAATCTCACCGGAGAGGCTCTCAGGGAGCGTACTCCTGCTTTTCCGGAGCATATAGGGGAATTGTTGCCTGCTTTTTTCAAAGACGGACTCAGGTATATGTCTGATGTGCGGGAGCGGGATATGCCTTTGTTGGGAATGATTACTGTAGTCAGTGCGTTGTTGCCCCGGGTGACGGGACTGTACGACTATAAACTCTACTGGCCCAATCTATATACCTTTGTGGTAGCCGGAGCAGCCAGCAACAAGGGTGTGTTGGACTATGCGCTTTCTGTTTGCCGGGTATACTTCGAGGAGGCCATACGTCGCAACGAACAGTTGGAGCAGCAGTACAAGACAGACAAGGAGGTATACGAGCAGGCGTGCAAACAAGTATCTAAAACAGGAGGGACAGCTGGCACTCAGACTACTCCCGGGCGTCCGCAGGAGCCGAAGTATTTCTATCCGCATATCCCTGCCGATATCAGTAAGGCACGTTTGCTGGAGCATCTGCGGGACAATGGCGACAAGGGAGGTCTGCTCTTCGATACGGAAGCGGATACACTCACCGGAGCGGGTAGACAGGATTATGGAAATTTCTTCGACTCCCTGCGCAAGTTTTTCCACCACGAGGCTACTTCCTGCTCGTTCAAGGTCAACGTCAGGCCGATCTATCTGCCTCGTCCACGGCTTTCCATATTGCTTGCCGGCACACCTGCACAGTTGGGGCGTATGATTCCCTGTTCGGAAAATGGGCTCTACAGCCGTTTTCTGTTCTATACCCACCGGCAGGCTCCCTTCTGGAAAGGTATGTCCGGAAACGGCGATGAGGAAGACCAGGTAGAACGTCATTTTGAAGCCCTTTCCCATCGGCTGGCACAGGCTGTAGCCCGATTGGAGCAATCGCCTACCCGGGTACGGCTGACGGATGCACAGTGGACACGGCTCAATGAGGTCTTCTCCGGGTTGCTACAGGATACTGTGTTGCTGGAGAGAGAGGATTTTCAGAGTTGTGTGAAGCGGCACGGTCTGATGGCTTTCCGTATATGTATGGTATTTACCGCCCTGGCTAAGGTGGAGAAAGGGGATACTTCGGAGATTGTCTGGTGCAGCCCGGAGCATTTCGAGGCTGCCCTGTCTGTGGCTACTACCTGTCTGGATCATAGCAGGCTGCTGATCACCTCCATCCGGAATGCCGATCAGGATGTATCGGAGTTGCAAATTCCAGACAAATTTTCCCTGATAAAGGAACGATTGGCACGTCGTTTTACCACACAGGAGTTTATGGGTGTAGCCCGGGAGCTGGAAATTCCGGCCCGAACGGCAGAACGCCTGCTGAAAAAAGCTATTGGGTTGAAAATCAAAAAGATTTCCCGGGGTGTGTATGAAATTACCCCTTAAGTGGCGGTTTGGCGATAAGTGGCGGATAACGCTTGTTTTTCCGACTTCTGCGAAAGGTCTTTTTCCGGAGGCTACAGCCTCCGGAAAATAAAGTAGGAAAGAGTAAAAAAATGGTATAGTTGAGAGCTTGTTTCCTATGTAGTGACGATCCGTATACGATTCATGATCTTGTGTCCCCTTTGCTGCATACATATACTACTATACAGTATATGGCCCCACCACCTACTCCTCGGAGAGGCGTAGGTGGTGGACTTGTGTACGGGGCGGTGGTATGTACACTGTGCAGGGAGAAAGTAGTACTGTAGAGTAGCGTGCCGGCCTTCACTGATTTCTTTACCTGATCTTTTAAGAGCCTGTTTACATTTTGCTCGTTTCTTTATTCATGCTTATTTTTAGGCTGTTTATAGAAGATAGGATACGCCTTAGCATAGCTCAAGTAAACTTGGCTCTGCTTTCAGCTTTCACTATCTTTGTTTTCTTTTAAAGGCGATAACCAACGGTCAGCGAAGCTAATAGCGGGCTATTTGAGCCGCTAAAAGGGAGCAAACAGACAAAAAGAAGGCCTGAAGAAAGAGCGAACCAACGGTCGACGCAGTCAAAAAATCCTATAATAAACTTTTTGTGGAACCAGCGGTCGACGCAGTCAAAATTTAAACAGGCTCTAATAGTCTTCTTATTTCTATGTTATACAACAGCAACAGGGAAAAATGCTTTGAGATCTTCATTTTTATAAATATATTCGTAGGGATTATTAACCTGATTTATTTTCTAAACCTTCTAAACCTTCTGACGTATGATTGCAGAATTTAAAGTGAAAAACTTCCTTTCTATCGGTGATGAATTGTGCCTGGATTTTCGTGTGGATCCGACAAAAATCGATGAATTTGGCGATATCAGCGAAGTACCCGAAATGTATTATCATGAGATGAAAGACGGTACACGACTCTGGAAAACAGCCATGCTGTGTGGCCCGCTTTCTGCTGGCAAGACCAACATCCTGAGAGCCCTGCGTACATTCGCGCGCCTCCTGTCTCCTGCAGACGAAGACGAATCGGATGTAACTTGTGTCTCTCCTTTCGCCTTCCATTCCAAATCCTCTCCGGAGACTACAGATTTTTCGATGACTTTCTATCTGCTCAACACAAAGTATCAACTTTGTTTTTCTATAGACAGCCAGGTCGTTCGTTCTGAAAGTCTGGTGATGTATATAGACTCCGGCTCTGTAGTGGTGTACGACAGGAAATACAACAAAAAGACCGGAGAAGTGGAGGTGGAATTTTTGGAGGAACTGATGTTGGATCAGAAAAACAGGCAGCTGATCCTGTCTCATCTTTCCCCCTCCCGTACGGTAATGGCCGCGTATGTTCTGTCGGATGCGGAACATCCCTTACTGACAGGTATCTATTACTATCTGGATCTGAAGATACCGAATGCCAATATGACTCCGGAGGTGGTCAATGAGCGTCTTGTGGCAACGATCGGCAACAAGCGGATGAAGTCGCTGAAGAAATTCATGTTGGGTGTCTTGTCTGTATTCGACATGAATATTGTGGATATAAAGATCCGGAAGAGTGTGGAAGATATTCCCGATCTTGTCAAAAATCTCTTCGACGCTCTACCAGATGAACTGAAAACAGAAATGGATCAGCAGATAGCGGAAGAGGGAACCATGGCTTTAGAGGATGTTTTTTTCGTATACAAAACAGCGCACAGGAAGTACTCACAATCTGTTAGCAATGCTTCTACCGGAACCCTGCGCCTCTTGTCTTTGTGTATACTCTTTTATCAGTTGTCTCTGATAAACACGGTCACACTTATAAACGATATAGATGAGGGGCTTCCTCCATTTATCATAGATTATCTGCTTCGTGAATTTCTGGAGCACAATCCTGACAAAGCTTCGCAGCTGATATTTACCAGTCATCAGAATCCTTTTGAGGGGCCACTCTTTGCCTGGAGGGATGCCTGCTGGATTGTTTATAAAGACGAAAAAGCGCAAACGAAACTGCTGCCTCTGACTTGTAAGACTTTTGAGGAGCATTATCACTGGTTTCATCTAAAATAAAGAAGTAAAGAGGAAGAAGGTGTACGGATTATTCTTCCTCTATCTCCTCAGGCAGCTTGCCTGTATTGTCCGTCATTTTCTTGTCCAACCTCAGCTCCTGATTTATTTCGATCAGGAGCATCCTTCCCCGGATCAGGTCTTCCTCTTTCGTCTCTTTGTAGAGAGGATGTACCAGTACCTGTGGGGCGACTCTCCCGAGTCGCTCCACGGTTTCGGGGTCGACTTCCGCGGCGGCTCTGGCCCACACCTCTTTGTCGTTGGTGGCCCGGCAGAGCAGATAGAGAGTCAGGTATTCCAACGAATGAACCTACGCTGCTACTAACCCATTCCGATGTCCATTCTCCCTGTGTGGCAACAAATAAAAAGCGGGAGGATGCATGCATCCTCCCGCCTGGGTCATAACGATATATAGTTGTATCAATAACGTCCGCCACCGCCGCCATAGCCACCGCCGCCGTAGCCACCACGGTTGCCTCCGCCGTAGCCACCGCCACCACGATTGCCACCACCGTAGCCACCGCCACCGCGGTTGCCGCCACCGTAGCCACCGCCACCGTAGCCACCGCCACCGTTGTTTCTTTCCGGTCTTGGGCGAGCTACGCTCACGCTGATGTTTTTGCCTTCAAATTCAGTCTGGTTTACTGTATCAATAGCTTTCTGCGCTTCTTCATCGTTTGGCATTTCCACAAAGCCAAAGCCACGAGATCTACCTGTTTCTCTGTCGTTGATAATGTGAGCCGAAGTAACCTCTCCGAACCCTTCAAATAATTCCTGTAAACTCTCGCTTGTAGTGCTGAAGTTTAATCCTGCTACATAAATGTTCATTTTAACTTTATTTATTAATTATTGAATATCAGCCTTTCTCTCTGCAAAGCGCACCTGTACGGCGTTTATGCCGCGGGTTCCGCGTTCCAGTTCGAAAGTAACTTTATCTCCTTCACTGATACCGGCAGGCGCGCTGCTGATATGGAAAAAATAGCGTTCTGCCCTGCCTCCGATCTCACGGATGAAGCCAAAGCCTTTGCTGGAGTTGAAAAACTCCACCTGTCCGTTGTGCACCGGGTCTTCTGCGGGTCCTTCCTCCTGTTTGGGAGTAGAGACAGCGATCAGTTCCACATCGATCTCCTCGCGTGCGGTCAGATCAGGCGGTGTATCGGTGATCCTGCCGTTTTCATCTACGTAAGCGATCATATCATCCAGTCCGCTTCCACCGGTTGCTTTACGTTCTTCCTTACGCTTTTGTTTTTCGAGCCGTTTGCTCTGTTTTTTCTTCTCCAACTCTCTTTTGTTGGATGAAATGGATTTTGCCATTCACTGTGACTTTTTATTAGGTTTCTCTTTGATTATGCAGTTCTCGTTACGGCTTTCAGCTTCTTGCCTGTGAGCTTCTGTATGTCCCGGATCATGGCCTGCTCCTCCTGCGTACAGAAGGTGAGGGCCGTGCCCGTATTTCCCGCCCGTCCGGTGCGTCCGATGCGATGTACATAAGTCTCTGCCACATCCGGCAGGTCGTAGTTGATCACCAGCTCGAGGTTGGCGATGTCTATCCCCCGCGCGGCAATGTCCGTGGCGATGATCACCCGGGTCTTTCCCGACTTGAAGTTGGTCAGTGCCCGCTGCCGCGCGCCCTGTGTCTTGTTGCCGTGGATCGATTCGCAACCGATCCCTTGTTTGTTGAGCACCCGTGCGATACGGTCTGCCCCGTGTTTGGTACGTGAGAATACCAGTACTGCCTTCTGCCTCTCCTTCTCAAGGATAGAGATCAGCAGTTTGCTCTTGTCCGGCTTCTCTACGTAATACAGCCTCTGCTCAATGGTGTCTACCACCGAAGAGACAGGAGCCACCTCCACCTTCACCGGTTTGTACAGGATCGACTTCGACAGGCTTGCGATGGCCTGAGGCATGGTCGCCGAGAAGAAGAGCGTCTGTCTGCGCCGGGGCAGCAGGGGCAACAACTTCCGGATGTCATGAATAAATCCCATATCCAGCATACGGTCTGCCTCGTCGAGTACAAAATGCTGGATATGCTCCAGGCTGATGTACTTCTGTGAGATCAGGTCGAGCAGGCGTCCCGGTGTAGCGATTAGGATGTCTGTACCCCGCCGGAGGGCATCCACCTGCGGTTTCTGGTTGACCCCGCCAAAGATCACCGTATGGCGTAGCGGCGTGTGGCAGGCATAGTCCGAGAAACACTCGTCGATCTGTATCGCCAGTTCCCGCGTGGGAGTGAGGATCAGTGCCCGTATCTGCCGCTTCTGTCCGCGTGGCTGTGGCGTATTCATCAACTGTATGATGGGGATGGCAAAGGCAGCCGTCTTTCCGGTGCCCGTCTGTGCCAGTCCCAGCAGGTCGCGCTTCATCAGCGCTACCGGTATGGCCTTCTCCTGGATAGGAGTAGGGGTTTCGTATTTTTTTTCTTCCAGAGCTTTGAGTATCGGCTCTGAGATTTCTAATTCCTTAAATGTCATATATCTGTTGCTGCTATCTGGTAACAGCTTTTTCTTTTAAAATAAATAATCAGCCTGCTGTGGGCAGTGCTGTGAAAACTATCGTGCCGGAATCTGTGCAACCCGCTCCGGCGCCTGCGGTATACCTGCCGCATCAGGTGTCGGTAGCCTTCCGCAGTCGGGGGTCCCGTATGGAGAGACTCCTGACAAAGAGGGTGGCATGAAACCCTTTTAGAACACGTAAACAGAGACGACGGGTCTCTTGTTCGGCTGTGGCCCGTTTCCTCTCAAACGGGAAGCATCTTCAGCGTATTTTGTGTCCGTGCTAAACAAGTAAGTTGATTTTGTTGTCGATTCTGACGATGAGAAGATCCGCCCGATGCGCGGCGAAGCAAAGCATTGTAGTGTTAAATCCAAACATAAACTTGATTGTCCGGGAGGCAAAGATACGAAAATAATAATGAGACTGTTTACATTTTATCCGATAATTTTTATATGGAGACTACCGATAGGTGCTATTTTTCCGGTGAAACGGTGTAAAAACGCTTTCCGGAGCAGAATTTCCTGTAGATCAGAGCGCACTGTTGTAGGGGGGGACAGTGGTGGACACAGTCAAAAATACCTGAACATACTATTTGTAGAATATAAAATACGGTTTTTTAGACAGAAGAACATAAGAACAAAAGAAATTCAGGCATATAGAGGGATAATTCATAGAGAAAAATCTGTTCTTCTGTTCATCTGTCTGAAAAAAGACTTTCATTGTATTTGTAGAATATAGGATGCGGATTTTTAGACAGAAGAACATAGAACAAAAGAAATTCAGGCATACAGGTGGATAATTCACAGAGAAAAATCTGTTCTTCTGTTCTTCTGTCTGAAAAAAGACTTTTATTCTATTTTTAGAAAATTTGATCAGTTACTTATATACCCTATTTTGTTTGTTCAATCGAACATCGTACATCCTTATCAATGTGTCTGTATACCTCTTCTGCAATCATCCGGGCACCTGCCGCGTTGGGATGCACCCGATCCGGAAAATGCTCTCCCTGCCCGTTCAGCGCGGTATAGAGATCGATCAGTGGCAGGTTGCGTGCCTGGGCTACCTCCGTGATCCAGGGACGTATGGAGGCTGTCAGATAATCGGGATCTATGTTGTAGTCGTTGACACCGAAAGCCGGTACGGGCAGGCAGAGGTAGATGCGTGCCTCGGGGTTGGCTGCCTGGAAGGCATCGATCAGTTCGTTCAGGGTAGATTGCACACTCTCCTGCGGAGTGCGATAGCGGGGTTGGCTGTCGTTGGTACCCAGTTTGACCACCACGATATCCGGTCGATAAGCCAGTGCCTCCTGGTAGCGCGGCTCGGCCACATAGGGGCGGCTCGCGTCGCGGCTCAGGGTGCGCCCGCTGAGGCCGAAGTTTTCCACCTCATATCCGCTGCCCAGCAGGCGACCCAGCACGGCCGGGTAGGAGTCTGTGTCGCGGTTTTCGATGCGTGAGCCGTAGGTGATGCTGTTGCCCACGCAGGCCACGCGCAGGGTCTGGGCATGGAGCAGGGTGCAGTTGCACAACACCCACAACAGGCCGAGGAAGATATTTCTTTTCATAAAGTAAAGTTTTCTGTGTGTTATATTCGTTCTTAGCAGGATAGATCCTGAATGAATCTATATCCTCAAGAGTACTATCATTCAGTGAAGGGATAAATACCATAAGATCGAACTCATTGGATCGATCTCCACCCCACTTCCCTACGCCTCGGAGAGGCGTAGGGAAGTGGGATTGGGCAAAGATAGTTTTTTCGGATGATTTTCCTATCGGAGAGAGGGACAATTTTTGTGTGGGGCGGGAAGGTGTTTTACCTCTATATAGGTAGGTGGAGGCAGTGGATTTACCCTGCAATATGTATGGTGTATGTGGAGAGAAAGCGCGACCTTTGCAGGGCAGGCAGCACACACAGGCGGGAGAGATTTATTCGTGCAAAGAGACAAGCCGGATCCAAAGAGTTTGTTTTTTTTGTAAAACCATCGCGTTTGTGTTTCTGTTAGATAATTCGTGTAAATCGGATCTGTTGGAGTCGACCCTGTTTTTTTCGGAATCTCACAGGGAAAAGTACGAAAGCAGACTACTAAAAAAAATAAGGATGGACCAGAATATACTTATACCTTTTCTTCTGACGCTGTTTGCCGGGCTGGCTACCGGTATTGGTAGTCTGATCGCCATACTGGCGCGCAATACAAGTAAGAAATTTCTCTCCTTTTCGCTGGGACTCTCGGCCGGGGTGATGATCTATGTATCGTTTGTGGAGATATTTGCACAGGCGCAGGAGTCGCTCACCGGAGAGATGGGGGCTACGGTGGGGCGCGTGGTGACGGTGCTTTGTTTCTTCGCCGGAATGTTGCTGATCGGGCTGATCGACCGTCTGGTGCCTTCGATAGAGAACCCGCACGAGGTGCGCAGCGTGGAGGCCATGGACACGCCGCCTCCACCAGACCGGAAGCTGATGAAGATGGGGGTGATGACTGCCCTGGCCATCGGGATACACAACTTCCCGGAAGGTATTGCCACGTTTGTGGCAGCCATTGAAAATCCGACACTGGGGCTGGCCATTGCCGTAGCCATCGCCATACACAATATACCGGAAGGCATTGCCGTGGCTGTGCCCATCTACTACGCCACGGGTAGCCGCAAAAAAGCGTTCTGGCTTTCGTTGCTTTCGGGACTGGCCGAGCCGGTAGGGGCAGTATTGGCCTACCTGATCCTGATGCCTTTCCTCTCGGCTACACTGATGGGATGCCTCTTTGCCGGGGTGGCAGGGATCATGGTGTTTATCTCTCTGGACGAGTTGCTCCCGGCAGCCCGGGAGTATGGAGAACATCATATCTCTATCTATGGCATGATTGCCGGAATGGCGATCATGGCAGTCAGCCTGATCGGGCTGACATGAAGGTTGACACTTAATAAGATATAGCATACGCTTTTTTTTAGACAGAAGAACAAAAGAACATATATTTGCTGTGTGACTTGTCTGTAAAATCCGGGTTTTATTCATTGAATTCTTTTGTTCTTCTGTTCTTCTGTCTGATCCTATTCATTTTTCATTGTATGTAAAGAATATCATTTCTCTACATTCTAAAAAAACTATAGATGTTTTTGCTTTTGTATTTGTTTGATTATTAGTTTTATAGCGTGTATGGCGTAATTTGTTTACAAAAAAAAATCACTCCGGCTTAAAATATATTTTTCTTTCCTGCGTCTTATTCCATAGAGACATGTCTGATCCGGGCCCGAAAAAGGAGAACAGAAATCCAATGTCTAAATTGAAACAGAAAAGTAAGTATGTTTGGAAGAAGAAAAGCCGGACAATTTGTACCGGTGGTAAACAGAGAAAAATGTACAGGTTGTGAGACGTGTGTTCAGCGTTGCAGACGCAGGGTGTTTGATATGACCTGGCAGGAGGGACAACTCTATGCGATCCCTCGTTTTGAAGAAGATTGTGTAGGATGTGGCAAGTGCGAACGGCATTGTGAAGCGATCAGTCTGCACGCGGTGGAGCAGGTGACTTCCCACTGGTTTGTAAGGTAGAGAACAAGGATAGAAAAAGGAAAAAACAAAGATATGAAAAGAGCAAAACAGAGGAAAGTATGGCATTTGTTTGCCGGTATTGTATTTTTTGGCTTGGCCATCGCGGTGGTGATGCTGTTGTGGAACGCGATCATTCCCGGTCTCACGGGATGGGGTACGCTGGGCTACCTGCAGGCGGCAGGGCTGTTCCTATTGACACGCATTCTCTTCGGAGGTCATGGTCCGGGGCACTGGCATAGTCGCTGGCACGGTCATCACGACTGGCACAATCATCCCGGCATGGATGAGGACATGAAGAAAAAGATGAAGTGTATGTCTTGGGACGAGAAGAGAGAATACATCCGCAAACGCATGTGTGAAACACACGAGGGAGAAGATCATCATGGAAAGCGTACTTCTGAATCTGCCGCGGGAGATGAGCAGCACGGAGCTTAGCCAGCCCGAGAGCAGTCGCAACCATCGGATCACAAAGCTCTTCCGCAAATACCAGTCGCAGCTCAAGCGGTTTATCGACCGCCGGGTGGCTTCGGTGGAGGAGGGAGAAGATATTCTGCAGGATGTGTTCTATCAGATGATCAAAGTGGATTTCGACGAAAGTACGGTGGAGAAGGCATCGTCGTGGCTCTATACGGTGGCGCGCAACCTCATCATCGACCGGCATCGCAAACACAAAGAGGAAGAGATGCCTTACTACAAAGACTCCGACGAAGAGGGGTGTTTTGTGAAGGAGGTGGCCACACTGATGTTTGACGAAGATGCATCGCCGGAGACCGATATGCTGCGTGCCGTGGTGTGGGAGGAACTGGAGAAAGCGCTCCGTGAATTGCCCGATGAGCAGCGTGTGGTGTTTGAGATGACCGAATTGCAGGGTATTCCCTTCCGGGAGATTGCCGAGTCTACAGGCATCACAGTCAATACACTCATCTCCCGCAAACGATATGCAGTGATGCACCTGCGAGAGCGGCTCTATAGTGTCTATCAGGAACTTGTCTATGACGCGGAGGTGTGATAGAAAACAAGGATAGAAGTGTGTATCTCCGGCAACGGTCTTTCTGAGGAAAGGCGGGAAATGCCGGAGCGATATAAATGGTGAAAGTCTCCGTGGAGGCCGGTGTACCGGATAACCTTCCGCTCAACACTATCAGGTATGGATTATAGTTTGTTTTCACTGGTATCTCTGATCTTGAGAACCAAAGGATAAAAGGACAGAAGGATGTACGATGTAGGATTTACAATGTACGATTTGATTCTTGTCAGAGGCTTTTGATTCCGTGGCCTTTCGATAGATTGTCTGTAACAGCCGCGTAGCGGTGATATGTTTGTAGCCCTGTGCGGAAGCGCAGGGAATAGAATAACGCACATGGATTGCGCCGCATAGCGGTGCTACGTTCCTTCAACGAAACATATGAGATTGCTTATTCAGGATATTATTTTTTTATTTCCAGTTCTAATTAAGTGTAGAGAAAAGACCTGTTGTGAAGAGGTCTCTTGTTTCTTTGTGTTGTGTCTATAATATGTATTTGTGAAAAGAACGTGTATTTTGGATTGTGTAATTTTGTGTGTGTGAGTCCGGGAAAGGCAACGGAAACGTCGCTTTCCCGGATTTTTTCAAGGCAGGGTACACTTGTTCTGAATATTCGGATAACAGGTTGGGAATAAATTCCATATCCGGGGAAAAATAGATGGAACCGGATGCAGTATTTGTGCAAAATAATCATTTTCTTTTAGAGGCTGTTTACATGCTCCCGGTTTTTATTCGGATGCAAATATGGAGACGCAAATATGCGTCTCTACAAGTATATCGCTTTCAAAAGTTATCAGTATGTATCTTTCTATTGAGAAGTGCCATACAGGTATATTAAAAAAGCCGGAAGATCGAAGTCCAGGGACCTGCGCCTCTCTAAGGTGCAGGTCCCTGGACTTTTTTGTGTA
>DALZBD010000051.1:0-12952 GCA_031977515.1 Bacteroides sp.
GAATACGACCCGTCTGAGGAGTTTGACTGGGCTACACCTGCTTACAAGGACCATGGATATGCAGAATTGATCGATCTGTATACCACAGGCAACTATTATACAGATATTACCATCGAACAGTACCGGAAAAACAACCGGAGTATCTGGAACGAGACCGATAGTCAGGCTCAGTCGGGTATCTGGTATTGTGTGGAAGGGTCGTGTCACAACCTGCGGACGATCATGAAAGACAATGCGTTTATCGGAGGTATACTGGTTGATCAGTTTTACGACAATCCTGCCCGTCTTTCGGAGACGATCGAAATGAACCTTCGCGAATCCGATGGTCTGATGGTATTCGACATCGTACACATCATACACAAAGATCTCTGGAAAGAGGTGGAGGAAGGGATGCGACGCGCAGGCGCACTTCCTGCGAATCAATAGATTTCCGGGACGGTTGACAGGTTGCATGTCTTTTTCCCTGATACATTATTAACTTAACACCACTTTTGTCAACCGTCCCTTTTCTTTAAGATAAACATATAGTTTGGTCTTACTTTGCAGAGGTTATTTACATTTAGTTATTTCAATCGTAAATTGTAAATCGTAAATATACGTATGTCTACTACTTCTTCTTCACGTGCCTATTCATTGGATGCGCTCCGGGGATATGCCATCGTTACGATGATCCTTTCCGGCACTGTTGCCTGGGGAATACTTCCCGGCTGGATGTATCATGCCCAATTGCCTCCGCCGGATCATGCATTCGATCCGACAACCTACGGAATCACCTGGGTAGATCTGGTGTTTCCGTTCTTCCTCTTTGCCATGGGAGCTGCTTTTCCGTTTTCCATCGGTAAAAAGCATGAAAAAGGAACTTCACGCCTGCGACTGGCCTGGGATTGTTTGCTTCGGGGAGCACGGCTCACCTTCTTTGCTATCTTCATTCAGCACATGTATCCTTATTCTCTCTCTGCTCCACAGGATTCCCGTTCGTGGTGGCTGGGCATTCTGGCTTTTCTGTTGCTGTTTCCTATGTTTATGCGCATTCCTTTGTCGTTGCCCCGCTGGGCGAGAGCAGGTATTGAGATAGCCGCGTATGCCGCAGGAATTCTTTTGTTGGTAAATGTGGATTATGCCAGTGAAAAAGTATTCAGTCTTTATTACAGCAATATTATCATTTTGCTGCTGGCCAATATGGCTCTCTTCGGCGGAGTGATCTATATCTTTACACTGAATAACAAAATGGCGCGCATAGCCATCCTTCCTTTTGTGATGGCTGTATTTCTGGGAAGCAGTACCGACGGATCATGGATCAAAGAACTGTTTCACTTTTCTCCGTTTCCCTGGATATACAAATTCTATTACCTGAAATATCTCTTTATTCTGATTCCGGGCAGCATAGCCGGAGAATACCTGCATGAATGGGTCAAAAGCCGGAACTGTACGGAGACTTCCGATGTGGAAAAGAAAGTTATCCCCTGGGTACTTCTGCTCTCCATTGGCCTTATCATCTGGAATCTGTACGGACTCTACACCCGGCAACTTATCTTGAATCTGTGTGGTACTGTGTTGATGCTCTTTGCATTGTACTATCTGTTGCGCCTTCCGGGCAACACTATGCACTACTGGCGTCGACTGTTCACAGCGGGGGCCTACCTGCTGATGCTGGGACTGTTTTTTGAAGCTTACGAAGGAGGAATACGTAAAGATGACTCTACCTATAGTTACTACTTTGTGACGGCAGGTCTGGCTTTCTTTGCCATGATCGCTTTTTCTATTCTGTGCGATATCTACCGTTGGAAGAAATTGACACTCCCTCTGGAAATGGCCGGGCAGAATCCAATGATCGCCTATGTAGCTCCCCAATTGCTGGTGATGCCAATCATACAACTGACAGGATTCTCTTCCTGGCTCGAAGTTCTTGAACAGAATACCTGGGGTGGTTTCTTACGGGGAGTGATTGTGACTGCACTGGCAGTAGGAATAGCCATTTTATTCACCCGGATCAAATGGTTCTGGAGAACCTGAAGAGCATCTGTCGGGACTTTTATCTTTTATTTCTTGATGTTCGCTAAGATAATATATGATAATTAAAGATAACCTATTATAACTCAGTGTATCTAAACAAAGGGATTTTACCGGCTGTTATTCCTGCAAACTATTAATCATTTGCAGTTATGATAAAGAATATATTGATAGGTGTCGGTGTGTTGGCTATTATTGTATTTATCTCTTTCCTTGTAATTGGTATCAGGGTAGTATCTACAGTAGCTGTATATGTGGTGGGCTTCATTGCTATCGTATTTCTTATCGGATACATGATCTATATTTTTGGCAGATCGTCGGGTAGAAGTAAACCCTGACTCATTCTTTATATAATGCTTCACTAACGACAAACAGCTTCTTTTCTCTAACTACTATTAGAAAAGAGAAACTGTTTTTCGGGTTAAATAAAGTGGCAGAGGTGAGTTGTCTGGCACCTGCCTGATACCATTACCCAAGACATTCTATTAATAGGCCCGTAGGACGGTGAAACAGCAGGCACAAGTATCTGCGTTTCATTCTTCTTTCAGATGGACCCGGAAACAGGCAGCAGGCAAACCCGCATTGTTGCGCAGTGTTCCCTCTATGTAGTTGCGGAAACAATAGCGTACCTCAATGGGATCCGCGATCTCATCGTGCCATACCCTCACCCGGGCACTTCCATTGACAATCTCTGCCTTTGCAGGAACGAAAATACTGTCTGCTCCGGCTATTTCGAAACCGATGATCTGTTCGTTTTCCGGATTAAGTCCCTCTTCGGCATAGTCAAACATCAACTCGATCTTTCCTTCTACCGGTTTCCCCGAATGATATATTGGGCCACTGTAAGAAAAGCCTTTGATCTCATACGTCCTGGCCAGTGCCCAGAAGGCCAGACGCTGCCCTATTTTCTTTTTATAGGGGGCATGAACAAATATTTCCTTGCCCAGATCAGTTGTAAAGGCCATACCTACATTCGGAAGAGTCTGCATACTTCGCATCTGACACTCTTTGAAGAGAGGAGACTGAATATCGTCTTTATCATACACCCGGAAAGGTGCCTGCTGCACATAATACACCGGCATATCGGGAGAGCGAAACAGAGTGCGTGTTTGCTGCAGCCAGGCAGCAAAAAGACGTTCGTAGAGTGTGGGAGTATGCAAATTGGCATGACCCTGGTACCAGATCATTCCTTTGAAAGACATATTCTCCAATGGTTTTATCATGGCATTGAACAACAGTGTCGGAGTGGATACAGGGCTGGCAAACTCATTATTGTCCAGAATTGCCAGATCCACCTCCGGGTATTTCAGTAAGGTCTCCCTACTCATCCATGCCTCTATTTTCGAAGCACTCCAGGAGGCACATACCAACCCGATGGGGACACCCAGTTTCTTTTGCAGCAATTCGCCGAAATAATAAGCGGTAGCACTGAACCCGGCTACTGCTTCAGAGGTATGCTCCAGCCATTGACCCTTCACATCATCTCTCATCTGTGTGTCATAGGCACGCTCTACTGTAAATAGCCGGATGGGACGATCGGGATTGGCAGCTACTATGGTTTCGTGAGATCCTTCTATGGGTTGTCCACGAAAACCTCTGACCGGCATTTCCATATTGGACTGACCGGAACAAAGCCATACCTCTCCGATCAGGATTTTATCCAGTACAAACTCTTCTCCGTCTGAGCAGACGATCCGGTAAGGTCCACCCGCCTGCGGAGTAGCCACTGTCAGAAGCCAGTCGCCCTCTTCCCCGCTATGTGTCTGATACGTTTTTTCATTCCAGGAAGTAGTCACTGTCACTGTCGTATTGGATGCAGCTTTTCCCCACAGACGTACTTCGGACAGTTGTTGCAATACCATACCATCTCCCAGGATAGCAGGCAATTTGATCCGGGCCTGCAACAGACTTGTACAAAAAAGCAAGATTACACAGCCTATCCATCGCCGGATGCAGGAAGGATTCATAGAAAGAGAAAATAAATATTCACTTGTTCTCATAAGATGTTCGTTTTGATTTTCTAATCTATCCAATGAGCATAGTAACCTATAAATAGTCAGGCTTCTACGTTCTCCAAAACCATTTGATCTTCGTAAAGACTATCGCCACACCCACAACCAGAGTGGTGACGATCACTCCCCGCAGAAAACCTCCCCATGCATTTTGCTGGAGCAGGTTCAGGTAAGCAGATAAACCTGTGAGTTCCAATATAGGCATCACCAACAGTTGCGGGGCTACATAAGCGATCATTGGATTCTGTCCGGCCATTTCCAGAGGAAGGGTCAGCTTCTTCCAACGGTAGATATCGCACAGAATAGAAAAAGCAATCATAGCGAGAAAAGCCAGTCCGGCCGTCACGAAATAATAACTATAGGTAGAATGATCCTTGCGGATCCCTCCCTCGTATGCTTCAAAAAAGAGTCCGAGCATCAGCAGGTAGGCTCCCGCGATGAATAATTTGCGCCAGTAACACATATTGTTGCCAGCAGAACGTACCAACCAACCCAATATCGCCAACATAAATACTGTTCCGGCCAGATTCAATATCAGTTGACGGGTATAAAGTCCATACAGATTCCAGACGATCAGTCCGATAGAGAGCAGAAGGATCCAGGGAGTATGTCGCTTTTCCTGCGAAGAAATTTCTCCCGGACAACGATTGCTGAGCCACTCTCTGAGGTATTCCCCGGCGATACTACCGGGAATGACAATAAAGAGATATTTCAGGTAATAGAATTTGTACATCCAGGGCGCCGGAGAGAAATGGAGCACCTCTTTGATCCATGATCCGTCGGTGCCTCCTCCCAGAAACACCGCCATGACAAAAGGCAATACAGCTATACGCGCAAGACGATTGTGTTGTGTGAACAAATAGACCAATGATCCAAAGATAGCCATATTGGCCAGCACCAGAATGATGATATTACTGTAAGAAAGACTGAATACACGCTCTTTGGCGTAATCCACACTCAGCAAAAGAATGATTCCAATGGCATAAGCCGCTACTTCGATACCTATTCTGAGCCACCGTGGCATCTGCAAGGGAATGCGCATAAACATCGGGAACAGCAGTAGGAAAGCCAGGATGGCCAACCACCACGAGCGCGCGTCTTGTGGGGATGATAGGGAGTGAGGATACAAATGTTGTATGAAAATGGCGAAAAAGGTAAGCCGGGCTCCCCGTAAGAAGGAATCAGCAATGAGTTGAAAATGTGAAATTCCTTTTTCTGATTTCTTTCCGATGGAGAAAGGAAAGGCTGCCCCCATAGTAAAGAGAAAGAACGGAAAGACCAGATCTACCCAGGTGATGCCGTAAACTGTCGGATCAAATGCATGATCCGGTGGGGGCAACTGGGCATGATACATCCATCCGGGAAGAATCCCATAGGCAACGGTTCCGGAGAGGATCATCGTAAGGATAGCATACCCCCGAAGAGCATCCAGTGAATAAGCACGATTATTCAGGGTGGTCATAGTTATTTGATTAGTTATAATAATTTTCTATGGAGGCATTACGCCTTTTAATCGTTCTGTTCGTTACGAACTAAAAAAACCAATATGGGAACTGTACCCTAATAAGTACAGCTCTCACATTGGTTGAACCTGCGTTGTCCGATAATCTGTCCGGGGCATACAAATAGATTTTTCCGACAAAGCACTTCTGGCTGTGTTATTTAAAGATTCTTTTATTCAAACGGGAACAGTGCTTTGCCGATATAGTATTTCTGCAATACGCGTTTGTTTACCTCTCTCTTTAAAGACTCGTTGTAGAAGAAAGATTCTCCGTTGGTATTCAGTTCCCGGTTGTATCTCATCTGTTGGATGAAATGCTCTTCCCAGTCAGCCGTACTACGGAGGTATATGCCCGGATTGAAGATATTCTTGTCGGTGTTGGCCGTCACATATCCGTGTGCCTGTTGCAATGTCGTATAATAACTTGATGCGGTTTCCCGATAACACTGAACCGACAGCAAATCGACATAGCCACCCTTTATCCACGTGGGCCAATCCTGCATCAGGTTTTCTACACACCAGGGATAAGGGTTGGGCGAAGATCCCACGATCAGTCCGCTCTTTTTGGCTTTCAGACGCTCGTACATTCTTTTTCCGAATGCATTCAGGTTGTCCAGTCTCCATTGCACCCAGGCCGCATCCTGATAAGCAGGAACATTTGTCTTGCCAGTCTCCTGCTGATACTGACGAAGAGTCTTCTCGTTGTAGCCCGAATTGCGTGGTGCGGCCGGCAGTCTGTCGTCTCCCTGTATACCATCTACTTCAGGATACAGTTCTATGGATTCTTCCATCAGTTGGAGCATAAATTCCTGTACATCCTCATCGTAAGAGTTGAGGTAATAGTCGGTACCGTTGTAGTTAGACGGTTGTCCCAAACTATTCACTCCGTCCCATTCGGGATGTACAGATAAGATAGGATGACTGGCAGACGGGTTACTTCCTCCGCTGCGCATGAATCCGTATTCGAACCAGAAGAATACTTTTATATTCTTCTCGTGCGCCAACGTCAGCAGGTCCTTCACCGGATCACCGGTAGGTCCGTCATAGCTGGCACCCCGGAAGAGCCAGCCCTCTTCTACTGTCTGGTAGTTGGTATGTTGTTTCAATACTTCACTTTTGTAAAGTGTCTGCTCACGTACCCACGTAGCCAGGAAAAGAGTATTGATATGAAGCTCGTCCATCAGGTCGATAAACTCACGCAGATTCTTATAGCTATTCATCACAGAAGTATGGGTAGGGTCTGGTACCCAGACACCTCTTACCATCTTCTCCTGAGGCAATACGGTAGCTTTGACTGTATATTCTTTAGATACTCCCAGCTTGTTGGTCACTGTGTAGGTGAATTCTTTGGAGAGATCTACTTCGACACCCGATGCAGGCTCGAGGGTACTACCGGAAGCTACTTGTATCTGAGGTATCAATTTGGAAGGATCAATTCCGTAAGGAAGTTGGATCTCAATAAAGCCAGCCGGATCTATGGTTCCCTGGATCTGGTAGTCAGGAAGCTCAAATGTCAGGATCTGAGGGTGAGAAGATACAGTTACAGTATAATTTATCTGTTTGCCATCGGCACTCAACCGGAAGACAACCGGCTCTGTAAAGTTATAGTTGTATCCACTGGCCGGATTCAGAGTAGCTCCTTCCGTATAGGTGACCTCTACCAACATGGAGCGTATATTGGCCTCGGGGTCTACAGAGATGTAGATGGTTTTATTTTCGTTATCAATATCTCCGTCATAAGCGTTATCTCCGTCTTTCACCACAAACCTGGTGATGACTGCCTCTGTGGCAGGTGGTGGCGGAGGTGGTTCAGGAGTCTCTTCTCCGTCACTGCAAGAGAGAAGACAAAAGAACAGCAGAATGAAAAGTGTAGAAAACTTATGCATAACTCAATTTTTTTAAAGAGAATCCTGCTCCGGAAATGATCCGAAGCAGGATGGAGAGGGTTAGTAAATTATTTACTGAATTCTACAGCCAGGGCTCCGTATTCACACGTAAATCCAAATATGTAGACTTTGTCATTCACCACTTTCACACTGTTGCTGCTGGCAACCCACACAGCTCCATTTGTGGCATTGGTTGTGATGAACTTCTTATAGACACTCACATCTTCTATAGATTTATCGACAATCGTTTTGAGACCTTCTATAAAGTTATCTCCTTCGGCCAGAGAAACCACTTCTATATAGGCGTCGTTGGCTGTCCATTCACGGTTTACTGTATAAGTCAGATATCTCATACCGTTGTATTCGAAGAAGTGTGGGTCCATAGCCCGCCCCTGTATCGGAGTATCTCTCGGCAGTTCGTACACCACCTTGAATGTCTGATCCACGATCAATAGACCACAAGAGGCACCGGTCACAATATAATGAGCATTGTCGCCCGGAATGGAACTAATGCGTGCATACTGTCCCAGTGAAGGATCCGAAGCACTTGCTCCTGTGAATTGTCCTACCAGATCCACGATTACAGGTTCACCCGATACAGCGGTACCGTTCTTGTATTCCCACATATAGATCTGTCCCTGATTTGCATTCCCATTCGGGAAGTTAGAAGCTGCGATATATCCGCTACTCTGTGGATCTCCGACAATAGAGAGTGCATCTCCCAGACGTACTGCTGTCGATGGAGCCACCGGATCTTCAAGGGTATATTCAAGTACCTTTACTGGTTCTGCATTGACATCTGCCCAATAATATACTTTAAACTTGCCATCTTTCGACATAGCCATAGAATTGACATAGATACCGCCGTTGTCCGCTACACGTATATCACTGATAGCCCATGTCGTACCTGATGCATCGATCACATCCGTACCCATATTCAGAGATTTCATCTCTTTGGTAGCATCATTAATGTCATAATAATAGATATTGTTTCCTCCTTCACGAGACGCAAAATATACATACCGGCCATCGAAGTAAGCACCTCTTGTATTGTTGGTTCCCAACATCGGATTCAGGTTACCACCCAGGGTTTGGTCAAACACGATATTCTCACTTTCCGGTTTGAATCCGGTTTCTGTGATAGTAGCAGTGATCACATATTTCTTCTCTTCACTACCATTGGCAATCACAATGTTTTTCTCTCCGGTAGCAGAGAAATCGATCTCCATATACTCACCATCGTCTGAAGTAGAGATAGCCGGACTGGAAGATTTGATAGTCGCACTGGAAGGGTTGATCTTGAAGTCGGACAATACAGCCGTTGTACCCAGAATATCCGTGAAAGTCAGATGGATCGTCTTCTCTGTCTGTGAGATAACCACCTCAGGCTGATAAACACCACTCACCTTCACATCTGTAATAGCCAGTTCGTTGGCAAGTGCATCTTTGGTCACTTGTACGCTATATGATTTTGTTTCTGTTCCTCTGGTAGCAATCACAGTTTGCGTACCATTGTTTTCTTCAAAATTGATCACTGATCCGGAAGCAGGAGTAGTACTTGTGCCTTCATTGGCAACAATCTCCAGACGCAATGCCTTCATATCTGTGAGGGCAGATACTTTAGCTTTGAAAACATCTCCTTCCAGAGTTGCCTCTATACGTTCGTCGCCTTTTTCACCGGCATTGGTGATGGCCACACTTTTAATACCAATCGGATCCGTTGATGGTTTGTCATCATCCGAACACGAACTAAAAAACGCGCTTGTTGTCAGCAACAAACAAAGCAAAGAAAATAAAAACTTGTTGTTCATAATGTATAAATTAAAAAGTTATTAAATGATTTCAGAGTCAGTTTGCATCTTTCACACCTGTGTCTGCAAGCAGGAAAGGTGCAAACTGATCCTGGCTATTTATTTTTTATCCCACCACATACGTGTATACTGGCTGTCACCTCCCATCCGGTCGATGGCTTCCTGAGTATTGTCAGGATTGTATCTCAGTTCGCTTGTAGGATACGAGAAGCGTCGTGGCATATCCGGATTATCGGGCCAGTGGTAAATCAGAGGAGATATCTCCGGTTTACCCGTACGTCTCACCAGGTTCCAGCTTTGGGGGCCATTGGGGAACAAGGCTATCCAGAACTGAGTATAGAGATTGTCTTCCGAATAAGTCGCTCTGGACAGGAACTCAGAGATCTGTTGTTGCGGTACATCGTAATATTCCAGAGAAAGGCGAACCGCATTTTCATAATACGTATTTGCACTACCCGCGATGTATCCTTTAGCAGCCGCCTCAGCAAGCAGGAAGGAGATTTCAGAAGCACTCAGCAGGAGGAACGGTGTTTCGTCCTGAATGAAGTAGTCTCCGAAATTGCAATAATTCGGGATATAATCAGACTGATAATTGGCATTGAGATCTTCTATTCTTTGTCCCGACGGCAATCCTACATATTGTCCCTGCTGGTTGGGTGCCATATAGATCTCCATGCGTGGGTCGTCGTATCGTTTCAATCGGTTGTACAGGTTCTCGGAAATACGTATTTCTTCCCAGGAAGCTACAAACGAATAAGGATTCTTCACATGATAAGTGGGACCCGCAGGATCGGGAAGTACCCTTACATTGTCGGCATTGGAAGATATATACTCTGACATATCCGACAGGTTGATCGAAGTCAACACAGGTTTTGTAATTTCCGCAGCCGCCACATTCGAACATTGCATGGCCAGCCGGATCAGCATGGAGTTTCCAAATTTGATCCACTGGTCCAGATTGCCATTGAAGAAGATATCAGCACTTCCCAGGGAAGGATATCCGCTGTTTTTGTTTTCCTTCAACGTCTTCACCGCAGTCTGCAGTTCACTGATCATATCTTCGTAAATAGATTGCTGAGGATCAAACTTAGGAGCTACCGAACGGAAAGCCTCTGAATAAGGAATATCTCCGTACAGGTCTGTCAGGAACTGAAACATATACACCCGCCAGATCCTGGCCACAGCTTCGTGGTTTACATTCTCTATTTTCTCAGCCAGTTGTATCGCATGGTCGCACAGATGAAGACCGGCAAATGCATCGTCGGAATACCACCAACTCCATACCGATCCTTTGGGAGAGGGTTCATAATGAGCCGTGGTAAAATTTGCCTTTATGGTAGATACCTGTTGACTCCAATCCAGTGTAGTAAGCTGATTGGAAGACTGCCAGATCCCTACGGAAATTCCCGAACCGGTAACAAACGAACGGGTAAGAATGGGAGCCGGATCAATAACCACCGAAGTGGTCTTCGGAAAGTCAAGATCATCAAATCCCGAAGTACATGCGGTCAATCCGAGACCACACGCAAGTATACTGATTAATAATTTGGATTTCATAATAGATTATATATGTATGGATTTAAAAAGTTACGTTCACTCCGAATGTGATCTGCATGGTTTCAGGCAATGCGAAGATCTCAATACCGGTAGCATTGCCGGTAGTGATGTAAGATTCCGGAGAGATATTAGGTGCTTTTTTCATCAGGTAACAGACATTGTTCATATTAAAATTTAGACCGATCGTATCAATGAATTTCAATTTATGATCACGTTTGCCCAATTGATAGCCCAGGCTGATCTGTCTGAGACGGAGGTAAGAGGCATCATACACCCACATTTCCGAAATGTTGCTGACGCGTTGCCAGTACATTTGCGGGTCCACACCGTACTCACCATACACACCGTCTTTCACTCCCTCTACCATGTATCCCATATTGGGCAATATACCAGTAGCAGCATTGATCTCTTTGGCAGCTTCCCATTCCTTACGTCCGGCCAGTGTGGAAGACAATACCCCTAATTCGGAACCTCTTCTGTTGGAGTAAGAATAAAGATTGTGTCCCAGCTTACCATCTATCATCACCTGCAAAGAGAAGTTCTTGTAGGTAAATCCGGTAGAGAATCCGAGCAACCAATCGGGATAGATCTGACCCAACTCCTGTGTGTCGTCATTCGAACCACTCTCGTTCTGCTTCATAGTAGGTAGATTGTCAGAATCTAAAATAAGATAGCCGTTTTCATCTCTGTTGAAGGCAGTACCCTGCATGGTACCTACCGGCAATCCGTTCATCGCATTGATCGTAATACCACTGGCTCCCCCGAGAGTAAGCACAGGAACCTCTTCGGGCAGCCTTTTCACCTTGTTCCACTGATAAGTGATGTTGGCGCCAATCCACCAATCCATATCTTTTTTGCGCAGGACCGACCCTTTGAGTTGAGCTTCTACACCGGAGTTCTGTATATAGCCGGCATTGATAATCCCCCTTGCATAGCCCGATGAAGGAGCCAGAGGAGCACTGAATATCTGATTTTTTGTACCGGTAGTATAATAAGATACATCTACATTCAGGCGATTGCGCCACATGATCAGGTTTGCACCTACTTCAGTAGAAATGGTGTGTTCACTTTTCAGATCGGGGTTTACGCGACTGGCCGGAATAAATCCATAAGGCAGTCCGTGAAACTGATTGGGACTGGTACCATATACATTGTAGCGGCTGGAACTGTAGTTTCCTCCACTTCCTACGGAAGCCCAGGAGGCACGGACTTTCAACAGGTCTATATTCTCAGACAGATCAAATGTTTCTGAGATCAGCCAGCTACCGCTGACAGACGGATAGAATATGGAGCGGTTGGCAGCAGACAATACAGAGGTCCAGTCATTACGGGCAGTGACATCGACGAAGAGTTGATTGTCCCAATCCATAGAAAGGAATCCATAGACAGACTGAACTTCACTTCTGGCAATTCCCTGCGTAGTGATCACGTTGTTCATGTTCTGAATCACGTAGTTTCCTTCTTTATTGATCGTACCCGACTCGGAAGAACTGATCATATTATAGATATTCCTTCTCATCAGGTTTCCGCCAAAGGAAGCATTGAAACTGAATTTACCAAACCGATGTCCACCATTGAGCAGGAAATCATAGTTCTGTTCTGTAAAGTCATTGTCTCTCAGTTCAAACGTAGCAAGTCCATTGGTCTTGAAGTAGGTGTTTGTGGCAGTTTGTCTCTGGCGTTCGTCTGTATAATAGTCCAGTCCGGCACGTCCTTTCAGATTCAGGGTGAAAGGCAGTTCAAACAAAGTGGCAAGATCCATATTCAGTTCTACAAACCCCAACAACCTTTTGCGCTTGTCGCTATTGGTATTCAGATTCTGACTCCAATACGGGTTATTGAGCAGAGGCGACTTGGCAAATGTAAACGGATCGGGTGCCAGGATATCTCCCTTATCATTCATAGAGTATTGTTCTGTCCATATAATGGGTAGTCCCGAATGGGTCTGATAGTTTTCCAGCATATCCATGCTCAAAGAGCGCGGCAAGTGCCACATGGCATATACCGGGTTGTCCGGAGAACCTCCCAGATTGGGCCTGTTGTGGGCAGTCTGGTTGATGTAATTGGCTTTCGCATCCAGAGTCAGGAAGTTTGCCAGCTTCGTATCAAAACGCAGGGTAATGGAGTTCTTATCGATCTTATTAGTCGGTACAATCCCTTTTTCACTGGTATTGG